>NZ_JBHURV010000001.1:0-167223 GCF_042673865.1 Streptomyces sp. NPDC056987 | reverse complement strand
CCGTCGCCCCCCCCCCCCCCCACTAACCACCCCGGCCCAACACGCCGTTCTGACCCCCCCCCCCCCCCCCGGGGGGGGGGGGGGGGCGGGGGGGGGGGGGGCCCCCCCCCCCCCCCCACCCCCACAGCCCCCACACCCCGAGAAGAGCCGTGATGTCCTTACCCGCACTGCGTACCGCCGCGGTCGCCCTGATCGTCGGCGCTCTGACCGTTCTCGGCCTCGTCACCCCCGCGGGCGCCGTCCCCGTCGTCGCCGGCGCCGCGCCCGCGGCGGCCGTACCGGCGGCCGCCTGGAACCCGCCCGCCCAGCTCGTCCGGCCGCTGGACGAGGTCTGGCGGCATGTCGAGTCCACCTACCCCGACCTGTACGGCTTCCGGAACTACGGCTGGGACCAGGTGATGGCCAACCGGGGCCGGATCGCCTACTGCGTCCGCTGGGAGTCCGACCAGCCGGTCAGCGCGCAGCTGCGCGACGAGATCCACGCCGCGCTCAAGCGTCAGTCGAAGAAGTGGACGGACACCGTCGCGGGCTTCGAGGGCTTCCCGTACGCGCAGGTCCCGGTCGACATCGTCGGCTGGGCCGTCAAGAACCGCTCCACGCTCCAGTGGACCGACAACTCCGTCGACATCTACACCAATGTGCTCGACGGCGGGGGCGCACCGCAGTGCGCGCCCGACTGCGGGCGCTTCTTCCACCAGAACGGCGACTACTCCAAGTGCCCGGGCGGCGCCGCCCGCCACTACGACCAGTCGCTGTGGCTGACCAAGGGCTTCCAGGGCGGCGCGGGCGGTGACTGGGGGCAGCGCATCGGCAGCGAGTACATGGTCGGCGCGCGCGGCCAGGAGGACATCCACATCCTGGAGCACGAGATCGGGCACACCTACGGCCTCGACGACTTCTACGACTGGACGCCGACCGGTGTCGGCGGCTTCCTCATGAAGGCGGGCAGCGCCACCCGGATCACCGAGTTCGACCAGTGGATGTACCGGGACTTCTGGCGTCATCTGAAGAGCCGTTACGGTCTCTGACCCGCCCGGCGCGAGGGGCGGGCGGGACGGGTGAGGTCGGTCCCGTCCGCCCCGTTGACCTCCCCGTACCGCACCTCTACGGTTTCGGCGTTCGGAATCACAGATGGCGTTCGACATCTCGGACGTGTCCCTCTGTCCCGGAAAGGGAGACTGCATGAGCCGCAGTGATGTCCCCGGCCGACGCGTGCTGTTGAAGGGGGCGCTCGGCGCGGGTGCCCTCGCCGCCGTCCCCGGCGTCGCCCGCGCCGCCACACCCGCCTCGCCCGGCGTCCCCGCCGACCCCGCCGCGGGCCCCGGCGGGGACCGTACGCCCCCGCCGGGGCCCGCGTACCGCAATCCGCTGGTGGAGCGGCGGGCCGATCCGTACATCCACCGGCACACCGACGGCCGTTACTACTTCACGGCGACGTCTCCCGAGTACGACCGCATCATCCTGCGCCGCTCCCCCACCCTGGGCGGCCTGTCGACCGCGCAGGAGTCGGTGATCTGGCGGCGGCACACGAGCGGTGACATGGGCGCGCACATCTGGGCCCCGGAGATCCACCACATCGACGGGAAGTGGTACATCTACTTCGCCGCGGGACGCGCAGACGACGTGTGGCGGATCCGGATCTGGGTGCTGGAGAACGCCAACGCCGATCCGTTCCAGGGCACCTGGACGGAGAAGGGGCGGATCACCACCGCCTGGGACACCTTCTCCCTCGACGCGACCACCTTCACCCACCGCGGCACCCGCTATCTCGCCTGGGCGCAGCAGGAGCCCGGGATCGACAACAACAGCGGTCTCTTCCTCTCAGCGATGGCGAACCCGTGGACGCTGAAGGGGCCGCAGATCCGGCTCAGCACACCGGAGTTCGACTGGGAGACCGTCGGGTTCAAGGTCAACGAGGGGCCGGCCGTCATCCAGCGGAACGGCCGGGTCTTCCTCTCGTACTCGGCGAGCGCCACCGACCACCACTACTGCGTGGGGCTGCTCACCGCCCGCGCGGACAGCGATCTGATGAACCCCGCCGCCTGGTCGAAGTCGCCTGCACCGGTCTTCGTCAGCAGTTCGGCGAACGGGCAGTACGGTCCCGGCCACAACTCGTTCACCGTCGCCGAGGACGGGCGTACGGATGTGCTCGTCTACCACGCCCGGCAGTACAAGGAGATCAACGGCGACCCGCTCAACGACCCGAACCGGCACACCCGGATCCAGCGGCTGGGCTGGCGGGCGGACGGCACCCCGGACTTCGGGGTGCCGGTGGCCGACGGACCGGTCCCGGAGGCCGCCGCGGCGGTGACGCGGTACACGATGACGGCGTTCACCAACTCCAGCGAGTCCAACATGTACGTGTACGAGTCGGCGGACGCGCTGGGGTACTCACTGCTGAGGGGGCCCGCGTACACCCCGCCCTCGGGGCTGATCCGCGATCCGAGCCTGATCCGGCACACCGACGGCTACTACTACATCGTGCACACCACCGACTGGACGGGGAACACGATCGGGTTCGCCCGCAGCAGGGACCGTACGAACTGGCAGTTCCACGCCCGCCACACCCTGCCGGTGGCCGGGGTGGCGCGTACCTGGGCGCCCGAGTGGTTCGTGGACGCGGACGGCCGTACGCACATCATCGTCTCCCTCGACACGACGAACACGTACACCTTCCGGCCGCATCTGCTGAGCGCGACGGACGGCTCGCTGCTCAACTGGACGGCGCCGAAGCCGGTGGCGGGGCTCGACCGCTCGAACTACATCGACACGTTCGTCGTGCGCCACGACGGCAAGTACCACGCGATCACCAAGCAGGAGACGACGAAGTATCTGGAGCACGCCGTCGCGGACCGGCTCGAAGGCCCGTACACGTTCACCGGCACCGGCGACTGGGCGGGCTGGGGCAGCTGGCGGGAGGGGCCCGCGCTCGTCCGGCTGGACAACGGCGGCTGGCGGATCTACTTCGACGGCTACGCGGAGCAGAAGTACTACTACAGCGACAGTCTGGACGGGCTGCGCACCTGGACGCCGATCCGGCAGCTGCCCGGACTCTCGGGCTTCGCACGGCACTTCACCGTACTGAGGGAGCGTGTCTGAGATGAGACGGGTACGTACGGTTCTGCTCGCGCTCTGCGTCGCGGCGGCGGGGTTCCTCCTCCCCGCGACCGCCGCGCAGGGCACCGAGGGGCCCGCCTCGGCGCGGGACACGGGGGTGGGACCCTCCGCGCAGCGCGCCGCGGCGGGTCCCGTCACCGTCACCAACGGCGGTCAGTTCACGGACACCGGCGGGCAGTTGGTGCACGCCCATGGCGGCGGGGTCATCAAGGTCGGCTCCTGGTACTACTGGTTCGGCGAGAACCGCAACGCGGACAACACCTTCCGGTACGTCTCGGCGTACCGCTCCGCCGACCTGAAGACCTGGGAGTTCCGCCGGCATGTGCTGACCCAGGCCACCGACCCGGAGCTGGCCGCCGCCAACATCGAGCGGCCGAAGGTGCTCTACAACGCGGCGACCGGCCGGTTCGTGATGTGGATGCACAAGGAGAGCGCCACGGACTACAGCCAGGCGCGGGCCGCCGTGGCCACGTCCGCCACGGTCGACGGCGACTACGCCTGGAAGGGGAGCTTCCGGCCGCTCGGCACCCACATGTCGCGTGACATCACCGTCTTCACGGACACCGACGGCACCGGCTACATGGTGTCGGCCGCCCGGGAGAACTACGACCTCCAGATCTACCGGCTCACCTCCGACTACACCGCTGTCGAGAGCCTGGTCGCCAACCCCTGGCCGGGCGGGCACCGCGAGGCCCCGGCGCTCTTCAAGCGGGGCGGCGTCTACTTCATGCTGACCTCCGGCGCCACGGGGTGGAACCCCAACCAGCAGCAGTACGCCACCGCGACCTCGCTCGCCGGGCCGTGGAGCGCGATGCGGAACGTGGGCGACTCGACGGCGTACAACTCCCAGACCGCGTACGTCCTGCCGCTCCAGGGCACGTCGGGCACCTCGTACCTCTACCTGGGCGACCGGTGGGGCAACTCGTTCGGCCAGAAGGTCAACGACTCGCGGTACGTGTGGCTGCCGCTCACCTTCCCGACCAGCACCTCGCTGACCATGGACTGGTACCCGGAGCTGACCGTCGACACGGCGGCGGGCACCGTGACCGGTTCCGGCGGGCCGTACGAGACGCTGACCGCCCGGCACAGCGGCAAGTGCGCCGACGTACCGAACCAGTCGGTGCTCGACGGTGTGGCACTGACGCAGTACACCTGCAACGGCGGCGGCAATCAGCGGTTCTGGTTCAAGAACACCGGTGACGGATACGCCCAGTTGATGGCCCGGCACAGCTCGCTCTGCCTGACGGAGACGGCGGCCGACGTCCAGCAGCGCGCGTGCGGCGGCGCGCCCGAGCAGCAGTGGCGCGTGGCGGTGAACACGAGCGGGTACACCACGCTGACCTCCCGCGCGAGCGGTGAGTGCCTCGACGTGACGTCCGGGTCCGCCGAGAACTCCGCCAGGATCATCACCTACACCTGCACCGGCACCACCAACCAGCAGTGGCAGCGGGGCACTTGACGTGACGCCTCGTCAGACCGCGTAGAGGCGGTCCAGGCCGAGCGGGGCCGGGGGCGGCAGCGGCTCGGCGCCCTCGGCCCGGAACGCCTGGAGGAGATAGCCGACGAGCCGCCGGGACGCCTCCGGCCCGGTGTCGCCGCCGGCGCCGGTGGCGACACCGCAGTTGGCCAGGAGGATCAGGGTGAGGTCCGCCAGGGCGAAGTCGGGGCGCAGCCGCCCGGCCGCCTGGGCCCGCCGGACCAGCCCGGCGAACGCCTCCTCGGCGCGCTCGCGCTCCCGCTCGAAGGCGAACGCCCCGGGGAACGCGGTGAGGAACGCGGCGGTGAACCCCCGGTCCACGGCGTGCAGGGCGCAGATCTTCTCGACGACCGCGCAGAACCCGCGCCACGGGTCGGGGTCGGCGACGGCCTCGTGCACGACCGCGACACAGTCCGCGAGCTGGTCCGAGAAGACCTCGGTGACCAGCGACTCCTTGGTGGGGAAGCGCCGGTAGAGGGTGGCGGCGCCGACGCCCGAGCGCCGGGCGATCGCGGACATCGGCACGTCGAGGCCGTGTGCGGCGAAGGTCTCGCGCGCGGCCGCGAGGATGCGTTCGCGATTGTGGAGCGCGTCGGAGCGCAGCATCCGAGAGGGTTCGGTGGGCATGACTCTCACTTTAACCCAAGTGGAAGAGGTCGTTCATTTAGCGTGTTAGCGTGACCGGCAAGTGAACGACCTCTTCCATTTAACCCGGTCGCTCCCCTCCTCCACGCCGTTCCCCGGCACTCCGTCCACCCCACTCCTGACAGGCAGAGCATTGAGCGAGATGCGCGCGGCACTGTACGACCGTTACGGCCCCCCGGAGGTGCTCCACGAGGGCACGGTGCCGACGCCCGTCGCCGGCCCCGGCGAGCTGCTGGTACGGGTCCACGGCGTCGGCGTGAACGGGGGCGAACTCCCGATGCGGGCCGGGCAGCTGGCGGCCCTGGGCGGCCGGAACTTCCCCAAGCGCACCGGTGTCGACTTCGCCGGCGAGGTGGCGGCGCTGGGCCCCGGTCTCACCGGTCCCGCGGTGGGCGCCCGGGTGTGGGGCGCCGTGCCGCGCAGTCGGGTTCTGCGCGGACGGTCCGGCAGCGCGGCCGAATACGTGGCCGTACGCCCCCGGCAGGTGGCGCTCGCCCCCGCCGGGACCGACCTCGTGCGGGCCGCCGCGCTGCCCATCGTCGGCACGACCGCGGTCACGGCGCTGCGCGACAAGGCCCGCCTGCGGCCCGGCGAGCGGCTGCTGGTGCGCGGCGCGAGCGGCGGGGTCGGCCATGTCGCCGTCCAGCTCGGCCGGGCGCTCGGCGCGCGGGTCACCGCGCTCACCGGCGCCGGGAACCTCGACTTCGTGCGGGAACTGGGCGCCGACGAGGCGTACGACTACCGCACCACCGGGCCGGACGAGCTGGGCACGTTCGACGTCGTGCTCGACACCGTCGGCAAGGACCTGCGCGCCTACCGGGCGCTGCTCGCGCCCGGCGGCCGCATGGGGGCGATCGCCTTCGACCCCGGCAGGCCGGTCCCCGCGATCGGGTACGTGCTCGGGTCCGCCGTCTTCGGCTCCCGGCGGATCCGGGCCTTCAGCGGCAACCCCCTGCACCAGGACTTCGCCGACCTGACCGGTTACGTGGAGAGCGGGGCCGTGCGGCCGGTCGTGGCCGCCGTGCACCCGCTCGCGGAGATCGCCGCGGCCCACCGCGCGCTGGAGGCCGGCGGGGTACGGGGGAAGCACGTCGTCCAGGTGGTCCGGCCCTCCGGCCCCGCCTCCTGAGGGCGCCCTTCACCCCTCCGCGGAACCCCGGGCATCGAGCCAGACGGCCGTGTCCGGGGCCAGCAGCAGCCCGCGCGGCGCACGGTCCGGCGTGGCGGCGTCCGTCGCCGGGGCATCGCTGAACAGCAGCGGCACCGCTCCCGCGGGCAGCGGCAGCGGGGCGCCCGAGAAGTTCACCCGGCACTCCAGCCCCGCGCCCTTCCGGAAGGCCAGCTCGCCCTCGGCGGACGGCAGCCACGCGAAGGACTCGTCGCCGCGGAAGCCCCGGCGCAGGGACAGCGCCGTACGGTACAGCTCCAGGAACGAGCCGGGGCGGCCCGTCTGCGCCTCGACCGCGTACCCGCCCCAGCCGGCCGGCTGGGGCAGCCAGCTCCCGCCGGGGCCGAAGCCGTACGAGGAGCCGGTCGCCGTCCACGGCAGCGGCACCCGGCAGCCGTCGCGGCCCTTCACCGTGCGCCCGGTGCGCTCCCACATCGGGTCGCGCAGCGCCTCGGCGGGCAGGTCGGCGACCTCGGGGAGGCCCAGTTCCTCGCCCTGGTAGAGATAGGTCGTGCCGGGCAGGGCGAGGGTCAGCAGCGCGGCGGCGCGGGCCCGCCGCCGCCCCAGGGCCTCGTCCGGCGCGGGCGTGGGGCCCTCGCTCATCAGCCAGGCGCGCGGGTCGGTCCCCTCGGGCAGCGCGTACCGGGTGAGATGGCGGACCACGTCGTGGTTGGAGAGCACCCAGGTCGGCAGGGAGCCGACGGACGCCGCGCCGGTGAGGGACATGTCGATGACGTCCCGGAACGCCTCGGCCCCCCAAGGGCAGCGCAGATGGAAGAAGTTGAACGCCTGGTGGAGTTCGTCGGGCCGGGTGTACAGCGGCAGCCTCGCCGCGCTGACCCCCGCCTCCGCGACCATGATCCGGGGCGGCGCGTACGAGTCGGTGATCTTGCGCCAGACACGGTAGATGTCGTGGACCTCGTCGCGGTCCCAGAACGGGTGGTCCTCGCCGCTGGGCGGCGCGTTGAGGGGCGCGGTGTCGCCGCCCCGGGTGTCGCGCAGCGGCGGGGTGAGGTCCTTGCGCAGCCCGTGCGCCACATCGATACGGAAACCGTCGACACCGAGGTCCAGCCAGAAACGCAGGGTGCGCTCGAAATCGGCGATGACGTCGGAGTTCTCCCAGTTCAGATCGGGCTGCTCGGCGGCGAAGATATGCATGTACCACTGGCCGTCGGGGAGCCGGGTCCAGGCCGGGCCGCCGAACTTGGACTGCCAGTCCGCGGGCGGCTCCGCCCCGTCCGGCCCGCCGCCGTCCCGGAAGACGAACCGGTCGCGGGCGGCCGAGCCCGGCGGTGAGGCGAGGGCCTCCACGAACCAGGGGTGCCGCTCGGAGCAGTGGTTGGGCACGATGTCGACGATCGTACGGAGCTGGAGCGACCGGGCCCGCGCCAGCAGCGCGCGGAAGTCGTCCAGGGTGCCGTGGCGCGGGTCGACATCCCGGTAGTCGGCGACGTCGTAGCCGCCGTCGGCCAGCGGCGAGGGATAGAACGGCGTGAGCCAGACGGCGTCGGCGCCCAGCTCCGCGACATGGCCGAGGCGGTCGGTGATCCCCCGGAGGTCACCCATGCCGTCGCCGTCGGCGTCGGCGAAGCTCGGGACGTAGACCTGGTAGACGACGGACTCCCGCCACCAGTCGCGCGGGCCGCCGCAACCGGCGCCCCGGCCACTGCCGCCACTGCCGCCGCTGCCGCCGTTGTCAGCGCTGCCGTCCGGGATCGCGTGCTGAGTCACTGGTACCTCTCGTGCCGATGAAACCAGGCCGAAACTCTAGTGGTGCGGTGCGATCATCCCTTCATCGCGCCGACCACGGCCCCTGGTTCCGGTATTACGGCAGCTTCTCCTCCGCGGAGTTCAGCGAGCGCAGGGCCATCAGCAGCACCCCGATGTCGTCGAGGTACACGGGATCGGGCAGCAGGTCGACGGGCAGGACCAGATAGCCGAGCGCCGCCCAGAACAGCCACTTCCTCGTCAGGGGCACGCCCGCCTTCAGCAGGGTGCCGCGGGCCCGGACGAGCCGTACGGCCAGCACGATCGCGGCGCCCAGGGTGAGGGCGACCAGGACGACGGCCACGGCGACGAGGATCTGGAGTTCGCTCACGGCGTCCTCCCCCTTCGGGCTCAGGGACTTCGGGCTCAGGGACTACGGGCCCAAGGACTACGGGCTTCGGGCTCGCTCTCTCCGGATACCCGCCCGGGCGCCGGGTCACCGGCACCGGTCACCCGTACGCCCCCGGCGCGGACCGGGCGGACCGGAGGCGTACGGGGCGGACCGGGGCGCCCGGGGGAGGACCTTCGCGAGCCGGCCGTCGACCAGGACCACCACGCCGCCGCAGCGGCAGGCGCAGTACTCCACCACCCCCTGCGACGTCGCATGGCGGGACAGCAGGGACCAGCGGGCGTCGTCCGCCGCGCCCGCCCTGTCGCACACCGCGCACCGGTCCTCATCGGGACACCCACCGTCACCACACCGTATTCGCATACGGCCAGCGTGCTGTCATGACCTAGTTACGTTCAACCATTACATGTGGCTACGGTGGGGCCATGCAGTTCACCCACTACGGCGGCGAGGCCGCACTGCTCGCCATGGACCTGGTCAACGCCACGGCCACCGGCGCCCCGTTCACGCCCGCGAGCCTGGAGCCGCTGCTGGCCGCGCGCGGCACCGCCCGGCGCTCGCTGACCCTCGCGGAGGCGGCCGAGGTCGAGGCGTGGAGCCACCGTCTGGCACCCTGCTTCGGCCCGCAGGATCCGCGGCTGCGCCGGGAGGCCGTCAACGGCCTGCTCGCCGAGGCGGCCAGCAAGCCGTACATCACCGTGCACGACGGCCACGCCCCGCACCTCCACTACGCCGACCCCGCCCTCGGCCCGGTCGCCCACATCCGTGCCGTCACGGCCGCCGCGCTCGCCCATGTGATCTGCTTCGCCGGCCCCTCCCGGCTGGGCACATGCGCCCGCGCCCGGTGCGGTCTGGCCTTCGTCGACACGTCACGCAACGGCAGGCGGGCCTACTGCTCCGTGCGGTGCGCCAACAACGACGCGGTGGCCCGGCACCGGCGACGGGGCACGGACTGAATCGAACCCCTCTCCACCGCCTTCCCGCCGGTCCGACCGGTCGTTACGTCGCGGACACCCGGGACGGCTCGCCGACGATCCGCGGAAGACGGTGCTGCTCGACGCGGTGTACGGCGCGCTCCGACGCCGCCCTCCCAGGGCCCGCGCCACCTCACCCGCAGCACACGTCCCGGGCGAACACAAGGGCGCCCCATCGGCCGAATTTGCGGACGGTCGGGCGCCGTTCGGCCTCCACCCCCACTCTCGATCGAAAAGATCCGGCCATGATCATCATCAGAGCATTTCGTGGTACGCCGCCGTTAAACGGACGTTCTACGCGCAGAGATTCCAAACTTTCGGCCGTAACCCCGAGATCACCGCATGCCGTTGCGTCATCTCCGCGACACCCACGGTGAACCATGTGTGTTTGTGATGTCCCATCGTTTGGCAAAATCGTGGCCGAATGACGACTGGGGGCGATTGCCCATCTCAGCAAGGGTGTTGACGGTCTGTCACCAGCCACCCCGCCCACCGCCACGGGCTTTGCTGTAGCTCATTCGCGGTAGCCCGGCAGGGTGGCCGAGCGGGGCGGAGCGACCGGCCGGGAAGGCGCCCGGCGGCCGGGTTCCGGGGCTTCGGGGGAGGCTCGCGCCGCAGGTCCAGAAGTCGGCCTTGCCTCACCAGCGAACGAACCCAAGGATTCACCTCGTGCGATTGACAGGTTCACGGCTAAAACCGAATGGCCGTGCACGGTCGTACGCCAGCGGTCCGCTAACCCAACCGGGCCGCGAAGCTCCCCCACTCAATGGAGGATGTTGTGTCCATCAAGCGCCTTTCCCCCCTCAGCGCGGCGTCCAGACGAGCCCGGCTCCTCGCCGTCGCCTCCGGTCTGGTGACCGCGGTCGCGCTTGCGGCCCCGAGTGCCGTCGCCGCCCCGGCGCCGGCCCCCGCTCCTTCCGCGGCGCAGCTCGCCGCCGCCAGCAGCGCCATCGGCGCGGCTGACATCGCCGGTACGGCCTGGTACACGGACAAGGCGTCCGGCAAGGTCGTCGTCACCGTCGACAGCACGGTCTCCGACGCGGAGATCGCCGAGATCAAGAACTCCGTGGCGGACACCGACGCGGGCGTCACGATCAAGCACACCGAGGGCAAATTCAGCAAGCTGATCGCGGGCGGCGAGGCCATCTACGCCGGCGGCGGCCGCTGCTCCCTCGGCTTCAACGTCCGCAGCGGCTCGACGTACTACGCGCTGACCGCCGGCCACTGCACCAACATCGGCAGCGCCTGGTACACCAACTCGGCCGGCACCGCCTCGCTGGGCACCCGCGCCGGGACGAGCTTCCCGACCAACGACTACGGCATCATCCGCCACTCCAACACGGCGGCGGCCGACGGCCGGGTCTACCTGTACAACGGCTCGTACCAGGACATCACCAGCGCGGCCAACCCGACGGTCGGCCAGAGCGTGCGCCGCAGCGGCTCCACCACCGGGGTCCGCTCCGGCACGGTCACCGCGCTCAACGCGACCGTCAACTACGGCGGCGGCGACGTCGTCTACGGCATGATCCAGACCAACGTCTGCGCCGAGCCCGGCGACAGCGGCGGCGCGCTCTTCGCGGGCACCACCGCGCTGGGCCTGACCTCGGGCGGCAGCGGCAACTGCACCTCCGGCGGCACCACGTTCTTCCAGCCGGTCGTGGAGGCCCTGAACGCCTACGGCGTCAGCGTCTACTAGGCCGCCCCTCCGTACCGGGGTACGACCTGTCGCCGCCGGTACGGACGCACCGCCGCACCACCGTACGACCGTACGGGATCCCCCACACCCGTACCCGCTCCGCGCACGACCGGCGGGGCGCGCCCAAACCCCGGCCCCCCCGGCCCGTCTCCCCCAGGGGACCCCCGCCCCGTAGGTGAAAAACCGCCGGGGGCGGGCCCCCCACCGGGGGCGCATGACGAGAACCCCCGCTCCACGACTCGACGCGATCGGCCTGGTCGTCTCCGACATGGCCGCCTCGCTCGCCTTCTACCGCCTGCTCGGCCTCGAACCGCCCGCCGGGTCGGAGACGGCGCCGCACGCCGAGGCGACGCTGCCGAACGGGCTGCGGGTCCTCTGGGACACAGAGGAGACCATGCGCTCCTTCGGCCCGCAGTGGACCAGGCCCGAGGCCGGCGAGCGGATCGGGCTCGCCTTCCGCTGCGACGGTCCGGCGGCGGTGGACTCCCTGTACACCGCGCTGACCGAGGCCGGGTACCGCGGCCATCTCAAGCCGTGGGACGCGGTCTGGGGACAGCGTTACGCCGTCGTCCTCGACCCGGACGGCTGCGGGGTCTCGCTGTTCGCGGACGCCGCGTAGGCGCGCTCGTAGGCGCGGAGGGTGAGTCCGGCCAGCGCGCGTGTCTCCCTGGCGAGATGCGCCTGGTCGGCGCAGCCCGCGGCGAGCGCGGCGGCGGCGTACGGCACACCGCGCCGTACCAGCTCCAGTGCGCGCTGGAGCCGCAGCACCCGGGCGAGGGTCTTGGGGCCGTAGCCGAAGGCGTCCAGGGAGCGGCGGTGCAGCTTCCGGGCGCCGAGGCCGACGGCGTCGGCGACCGCGGCGACCGGGCGCCCCGCGTTCAGCCCGCTGACGACGGCCCGAAGCAGCGGGTCGGGCGGATCGGCCCCGGCCGCGCACCGGAGCGCCACCGTCTCCAGCGCGGTGGCCGGATCGGTCGCGGCGGCGACGCGCGCGGTGAACCCGGTGACGGCACGCACCTTCGCCGGTGACCAGAGGTCGGCGAGCTCGACCCGCCGGTCGCGCAGCTCGTACGCGGGCACCCCGAGCAGCGCGGGCGCGGTCCCGGGCGCGAACCGTACGCCGGCGCAGTGCAGCCCGGACACGCCCTCGGGGGTGTACGCGTGGGTGTCGGGGCCCGCGACCAGCAGTCTGCCGCCGATCCACAGCAGATCCATGCAGCCGTCGGGGAGTACGGGGTACGGGACGGCCCCGGGGTCCCGCACACTCTTCGCCGTATCCGTCGGCGTCGCCGACCGGGTCCAGACGATCGCACCGTCGAGCCGCGATGCCCGTTCCTCATACATACGATTCAGGCTAAAGCCTCGCCCCACCGGCGGCCGTTGATCCAGAATGGTCGCTCTGCGGGGTGTCCGGACGGGGATGCCGCGGGGTCTATCGCGGGGGCGACCGATGACAGCACTGATGGAATTCACCACGGACAGCGGGGCGACCGTCACGGTCGAGGTGGCGCAGGACGCCCCCGGTGCCCGGCCGGTGTCGCGCGCCAACTCCCTGACACAGGCGGGCCGCAGCTTCGACGCGGCGCTCCAGGGCATCCGCGCCGCGGCCGAGTCGGCGCTCACCGTGTTCCGGGACGGCTCGCTCCGGCCGGACGGGGTGGAGCTGGAGTTCGGCGTGAAGATGATGGCCGAGGCGGGCGCGGTGATCGCCAAGACGGCCACCGAGGGGCATCTGACGGTGAAGCTGTCCTGGAACCC
Source organism: Streptomyces sp. NPDC056987 (assembly GCF_042673865.1). Classification (NCBI taxonomy): domain Bacteria; kingdom Bacillati; phylum Actinomycetota; class Actinomycetes; order Kitasatosporales; family Streptomycetaceae; genus Streptomyces; species Streptomyces sp. NPDC056987. The sequence continues at coordinate 154,272 of NZ_JBHURV010000001.1, read as the reverse complement.
GGGCGCGGCGGCGGCCGGGTCCCCAGCTCCCGAGCCGGCCCCGGCCTCGGCGGGGGACCCGGGAGCGGCGGGCCGGTGACGCGTTCGCCCGCCTGGCACGCGCGGATCGATGTCGCGGGGCTGGTCGAGGGCTCGGGTTTCCTCGTCTCCGACCGTACGGTGCTGACCTGCGCCCATGTGCTGGGCCACCACGACCGGGCCGAGGCGGTCTTCCCCGGCGCCCCCGGGCTCGCCCCGCTCGCCGCCCGTGTCGTGGCCCGGGGCGCGTGGGCCGGCGGCGACCGCGATCCGGGGGATCTGGCCGTGCTGGAGCTGGAACGCCCGGTGGCCATCGCGCCCGCGGCCTTCGCGGCGGTCGACGCGCCGCACGCCTCACCGTCGCCGAAGCTGGTGGCGTACGGCTTCCCCCACGGATACGGGGAGGAGGGCGTCCAGAGCGAACTGGTCGTCACCTCAAGCCAGTTGATCGGTGCGGAGTGGGCGCAGCTCGAATTCGCGCGGGGGTACGGGCAGCAGACCGACCGGGGTTTCAGCGGCGCCGCCGTGATGCTGGAGGGCAGCGGGACGGTGGCCGGCATGGTCGTCTCGCACGACCCGGTGACCCGTAACAGCCGGATGATCCCGGCGACGGTGCTGGCGCGGCACTGGGCGCCGCTGGGCGACCTCGTCCCCACGCCCGGCTATCCGGCGGAGGAGAAGCGCGGGCTGCGCAGGCTGGTCGCCCGCTCCCCCGCCGTCCCGGGCCCGCTGGACCGGCTGCTGCGCGAGGCGGCGGGACCGCTCCGCGTCGACCTGCCGCCCGGCGAGCCGCGCTCGCTGTGGGAGGCGGTCTGGTACCTGCTGTCGGAGTCGACGCCCACCGCCGGCGCGCTGCCCCTCGCCGAACTGGCGGTACGGCTCGGCGGGCTGGTCGGGGACGAGGCGCTGGGGCGGGAGCTGCGGGAGTGGGCCCGCGCCCACCGGGCCCGGCACGACGCGCCACGGCCGTGGTCCTCCGCCCCGCCGGGCCCGGTGGCACCGCCCGCGCCTGCGCCCGCGCCACTGTCCGCGAAACAACCGCCGGCGGTGCCGATGCCCGCGCCGGTGCCGATGCCCGCGCCGGCGCCCGCGGTGCCGGTCGTCCCGCCCGTGCGCCGCTGGTCGCCGATCCTGGTCGAGATCAGACGCAGCGGCGCCGGCCGCAACGCGCTGCTGGTGGAGGTCTCGGCGTACCGCGACGGCAGCCGCCGACTGGTGGGTGAAGAACGGCTGGCGGAGCGCGAGGTCCGCGCCTGGGTGCTCGACCGGATCGACGACGCGTTCGCGGAGATCGACCCGGAGGGCCAGGAGCTGATCGCCTTCGCCCTGCCGCGCGGCTGGCTGAACAAACCGGTCGACCGCTGGGCGGGGCGCAAGGCGATGAGCACACCGCTGGGGTGTGTGGCACCGGTGGTGGTGATGGACCACGACCGGCGCGCCAGCGGCAGGCTCCAGTTCCGGCTGAAGAAGATCTGGGACGTACTCGACCGGCAGCCCGGCTCGGCCGTCCACCGGATCTCCTGCACCGGACCGGTCAGACCCGAGCGGCTGACCGTACAGCTCCAGGACGTGACCGGCCCGGTGGCGCTGACCAGACCGCCGAAGGCGCCGCGCGACCGGGCCCTGCACGGCGCGGTGCTGGACGCCCCCGCGCCGATCGTGCTCTGGCCGCGCACCGGATGCCCCGGCGGGGCGGAGTGTGACGGCGCGTGCCGCGGGGAGGAGTTCCTGGACGCGCTGGCCGAGCGGTTGGCGGCGCTGCCACCGGGTGAACTGCCCGAGCAGATCCTCGCGTTGCGCAGGACGGCGTTCGCGCACGACGGTCCGGAACCGCACTGGGCGGCGGAGCTGTCCTTCGTCTGGGAGGATCCGCGCTGGTTCCCCGCCGTCCCCCGGCTGAGCGGGACCCCCGTCGGCTGACAGACCGATCATCCCCTCCCCCCTCAGAGCTGGAGCCCCGAATGTCCCTGTGGCCGGTCTACACCGGAGCCGACGAACCGCACGACGGCGTAGGGCGGTTGCCCGCGCCGCCGCCGTGGCGGGACTTCGACGGCGGCCCCGCGGTCGAGCCGCCCCCGGACGACGAGGTCTCCTCGCCGGACCGCGAACACCGGGCGCGGGCATACCGGACGACCGACGAAAGCGTCCAACTGGTCAACGCGGCACTGTACTTGCGCCGCCCGCTGCTGGTGACGGGACCGCCGGGCAGCGGCAAGTCGAGCCTGCCGTACGCGGTGGCGCGGGAGTTGCGGCTCGGCCCCGTACTGCGCTGGAACATCACCAGCCGGAGCACGCTGGGCGACGGGCTCTACCAGTACGACCCGCTCTCCCGGCTCTACGCGGCGGGCCAGGGCCCGCAGGGGCCGGGCGGCGGGAGCGGCGGGCACATCGAGGACCATCTCCGGCTGGGCCCGCTCGGGACGGCGCTGCTGCCGTACGAGCGGCCCCGCGTGCTGCTGATCGACGAGATCGACAAGAGCGATCTGGACCTGCCCAACGATCTGCTGAACGTCATGGAGGAGGGTCAGTACGAGATCCCCGAACTGGTCCGCGCCGCCAGGACCCGCCCCGGCGCGCGGGTGCTGACCGCCGACGCCGACCGGCTGGTGGCGGTGGAGCGCGGCCGGGTGCGCTGCCGGGCCTTCCCGTTCGTGGTGCTGACGAGCAACGGGGAGCGCGAGTTCCCGCCGGCGTTTCTGCGGCGGTGTGTGACCCTGGAGCTGAGGCAGCCGGTCGCGGCCCATCTGGAGGAGATCGTCCGGGCCCATCTCGGGGAGCTGGACGCACCGGGCAGAGAGCTGATCCGTACGTTCCTGGAGCGCGGCAGCGGCGGCGAACTGGCGACGGACCAGCTGCTCAACGCGATCTACCTGACGCGTACTTCGGGGCTGGCCGGGGCCTCGCGCGAACAACTGGCGGACCATCTCCTGCGCTATCTGAGCCGGGCGCCGGAACCCGACGACGACTTCTGACGACGGCTTCCGACCATGACCCCTGACGACGAGACGTTCCCCGAACTGGGCGCCCTGCGCGAGGTACTGGCGGCGGCGAGCGGTGAGCCGCCGACCGGCCGCGAGCTGGCGGAGCTGCTGTGGCTGGCCGCGCGGATGCGCCCCGCGCCGACACCTCCGGGCGCGTCGGGTACCCCGCCCGGACCGCCCGCCGGCCCGGCCGAGGACGAGTGGTCGGAGGACGACATGGCGGTCGATGTACCGTCGGTCAAACTGCCACGGATCCGCCGACCCGGTGCCCGGGACAAGCCTGGTACACCCGCGCCCCGCCCTGCCCCGCCCGTGGTGCTGCGCACCACCCCCGCGCCCTCCGCCGCCGTCCCCCCGGAGGAACGGGAGTCGGCGAAGCCGCCCGCAGTGCTGGCGCCCGCGCCCCCGATGATCTCCCGGCCGCTGGCGCTCCAGCGGGCGCTGCGCCCGCTGCGCAGAACGGTGCCGTCGGCGAGCGAACGGGAGCTGGACGAGGCGGGCACGGTGTACCGCATCGCCTCGCTCGGCGCCCGCCGGGACCAGTGGCTGCCCGAACTGCGTCCCGCGCGGGAACGCTGGCTCCACCTGCGGCTGGTGGTGGACGAGGGGCCGACGATGGCGATGTGGCAGCCGCTGGCCCGCGATCTGTTCACCGCCTTCGGACAGACGGGCGCGTTCCGCACGGTGGAGCTCGTCCGGCTCGGCGCGGACGGCACCGTACCGCCACGGCAGTGGACGGCCGGGCGCACGCTGGCCCTGGTCATCAGCGACGCGATGGGACCCCAGTGGCGGGAGGGACCGGCGGGGCAGCGCTGGTACGACACCCTGCGCGGCTGGGCGCGGCGGCTGCCGGTGGCGGTGCTCCAGCCGCTGCCGGAACGGATGTGGCAGCAGACCGCGCTCGCCCCGGTGCCGGGCCTGTTCACGGCGCCGGGCCCCGGCGCGCCCAACACCGCGCTGCGCTTCGCGCCGTACGACGGTCCGGCGCGCGGCATCCCGGTACCGGTGCTGGAGCCGACGGCGGGGTGGCTCACGCACTGGGCGGGGCTGGTGGCCTCACCGGGCGGCGCGGCGTTCCCCGGCGCCGCCGCGCTGCTCCCCTCGGGGCGGACCGGCTCCGTCCCTGAAACGTGGGAGAGCGGGGCTGCGGAGGGGCTGGTCCCCGAGGATGTCCCGGCCGACGAACTGGTGCTGCGCTTCCGCGCGGCCGCCTCCCCGCAGGCGGTCCGGCTGGCCGGCCATCTCGCGGTGGGCCCGGCGCACCTGCCGGTGATGCGGCTGGTCCAGGCGGCCGTCGAGGAACACCCCCGGCCGCAGCACCTCGCCGAGGTGGTCCTGAGCGGCCTGCTCCGCGCCGTACCGGGCCCGCCCGGCTCGTACGACTTCCGCCCGGGCGTCCGCGAGCTCCTGCTCCACTCGCTCCCCCGGACGAGCCTGGCCCGTACGGTGGGCCTGCTCGACCGGGTGGGCGCGGAGATCGAGTCCCGCGCGGGCTCGGCACGCGGCGAGTTCCGGGCGCTGCTGGGCGGCGGGGCGGACGGCGAGCCGTTCGCACTGGTGAGCCGGGAGAGCGTACGGCTCCTGCGGGGGCCCGAGCCGCCGGAGCCGGTGCCGGTGCCGTCGGCGCCCGAACACGAGGTGGTGGCCGGGCGGTACGAGCTGCTGGAGGTCATCGGGCGCGGCGAGCGGAGCCTGGTGTGGCGGGCGTACGACATGACGGAGCAGCGTCAGGTCGCGGTGAAATGGGTGCGCGGCGCCGGTCCCGAGATCGGCGCGGTGGCCACCCGGGCCCAGGCGCGCTTCTCCCGCGAGATGCGGGTGGTCGCCGGGTTGCGGCACCCCGGCATCATCACCATCCATGATTTCGGCACGGCCGACGACGGCTCCTTCTACGTGGTGATGGAGCTGGTGACCGGCCACAGCCTCGACGCGCGGCCGGTGGACCCCGAGCACCCGCCGCTCTCCGTGGCCGAGATCACCGCCCTCGCCCGGCAGGTGCTCGCCGCCCTCACGTACGCCCATGACCAGGGCGTCTGGCACCGGCATCTCTCACCGGCGAGCATCATGCTGCGGGCGGACGGCGTCGTGAAGACCGGCGGCTTCGGGCTCACGCGCACCGGCCTCGACTCCACCCGTACCTCCCAGGTGGCCCGCAGATCCACGGCCACGGGGATCCCGCAGTACATGTCGCCCGAGCAGATCGGGGGCGGCGATGTCGACCAGCTCAGTGATCTCTACTCGCTCGGCTGTGTCCTGTACGAACTCGCCACCGGCCAGCCGCCGTTCGCGTACCCGGACATCTGGCGTACGCTCACGGCCCACCGGGAGGAGCGGCCCCGGCCGCCCGGGGAGCTTCGACCCGACCTGCCCCCGGCGCTGGAGGACGCGATCCTGGATCTGCTCGCCAAGGACCCGGAGGAGCGGCGGCGCGGCGCGGACGCGCTGGCGTCGGAGGTCCTCCCGGACTCGGGGGCCCCTCCGGTGTCGACGTGGCAGTACGGGGTGCTGGGGCCGCTGCGGGCGGCCAACGGCGGGCGGGACCGTACGCCCAGGACACCCGCCGGACGAGTCGTCCTCAGCAGGCTCCTGCTGGCCCAGGGCGCCTGGGTCCCCCTCGACCTGCTGGTGCTCGCCCTGTACAACGAGCTCTCGCCGCGGACGGATGCCCTGATCACCGACGCCATCGGTGAACTGCTCGCGGGCGGGCACGCAATCCGGAAAGACAATGGCGGCTTCCGTCTACGCCTCGACACGGAGTCGGATCTGACTGTTGCCGAGCGACTGGCCGGGCAGGCGGCACACACCTACGACCTCCGGCACCGTGCCGCGCTCTACGAGGAGGCGCTGGGGCTCTGGTACGGCGAAACCCTGGGCGGTGTCGAAGGCACGTGGGCCGAGGAGCAGCGCGGGCGGCTCCGCGAGTGGAAGCACTCTCTGGAGGCCGCTCGCGACGCGGCGACCCTGCCCACCCCCGGGAACGCCGTCCACCTCACCATCGGTGTCGCAGAGCTGTACAGCGTCCCTCCTAACGATCGATCCGCCGCCCAGTCCCTCTTCATCGTCTCCGTCCGGCAAGCCTGCCAGGAAGCCTTCGGCTCGCACGGCACCATCGTCGACCTTGAGGACCGGCTGCGCCGCCCCACGCTGACGCTCCGGGTGGCGGCCGACCCCGCGTACACCGTGCCCCAGGTGCTGGAGCGGCTGACCGGCCCCTTCGCCGAGGCCGTCACGGCGGGCATGTCCACGCTCGTCTTCCCCCTGACGGTGCTGATGACCGTGCTGGTCGACTCGGGCGAGCCGGACGGGGAGGCCAGAGCGCTGGAGGGGCGCTTCCCCGCAGCAGTGGAGGTGGGCGGCTCCAAGCCCGGGAAGATCTCGATGATGGTCGGCCTGCGCGACGAGTTGTACCGGTGGATCGGCGCGCCCGAGGGCTTCGTACGCCGGAACACCGAGGGCGCGGACGGCGTCAAACGGCCCGTCTGGTACCTGACCGTCGGATATCCGCCGGAGCAGCCGCGCACGGGCGCGTCCTGGCTGCGCCGGCTGTTCGGCGGCGGCAGCGACGAGAGCCCGCCGACCACGCCGCCGGAGGAGCCCCGCTAGCCGCCCGTACCGTTCGCCTTCCCGTTCCCGTTCCCGTTGCCGCCCTCGCCGCCACTCCCGCCCGGCGGCTTCGGGTGCCTCTGCCGCCCCCCGTGCAGCCGCGCCGTCACCCGGGACTTGACGTCGTCCGGCGGCAGGAACTTGGACCAGCGTTCCGGGAACTCCGACGGCATGTCCGGGTCCGTCACGTCGTCGTCCTGGGGGCCGTCCGTGCCCGCCGCCGCGCGGGCCACCAGTTCCGCCGCCTGTGCCGCGCGCAGCCGTTCGTTGGCGGCGCGGGCCGCGGCCGTGGAGACCGACGGCCAGACCCGGTCGATCGCCGCGTTGACCGCCGCCCCCACCAGCACCGCGAACGCGGAGACTCCTATCCAGAGCAGGACGGCGATGGGCGCGGCCAGCGAGCCGTAGATCGTGGGGCCCTCGACCGCGTTCGTCAGGTAGATCCGGAGCAGGAAGCTGCCCAGGACCCACATGCCGAGGGCGACCAGCGCGCCCGGCATGTCCTCTATCCAGCGGGATCTGACCGGTACGGAGACGTGGTAGAGCGTGGTGAGGAAGGCGATGGAGAGGACGATCACCACGGGCCAGTAGAGGACGCTGACGACCTCCGTGCCCCAGGGGATCAGTTCGACCACCCGGTCGGGGCCGACCACCGCGAGGGGCAGCACCACCGCGCCGATCACGATCGCCACCACATAGAGCAGGAAGGCGAGCAGCCGGGTGGCGACGATGCCGCGCCGCCCGTCGAGGCCGTACATCACGGTGATGGTGTCGACAAAGACATTCACCGCCCTCGATCCCGACCAGAGCGCGATCGCGAAGCCGAGGGAGATGACGTCGGGCCGGCCGCCCCGGGTGAGGTCGGCCAGCAGGGGTTTGGCGATCTCGTCCACGCCGCGCGCCGAGAGGACCGTGCCGGAGGCGCTGAGGATGTTCCGTTCCATGGAGGCGACCGTGGTCGAGTTGGTCCAGTCGTCCACGTAGCCGAGCAGGCCGATCAGCCCGAGGAGCAGCGGCGGCAGCGAGAGCAGGGTGAAGAACGCCGCCTCGGCCGCGAGCCCGAGGATCCGGTATTCGATGCACGAGTTGACCGTGTCCTTCAGCAGCAACCAGGCCATCTTCCGCTTGGATACGTTGCGGTAGAGGACTCGGACCCGGTGGAGTCGGCCAGTCGGCCGCTCAGGTGTTTCTTTTGCTGCCTGCACCTCCTTACCGTATCGGCATGGCAGCCAGCACCCACACAGTGACCAACCAGGTTCCGCCCCTGGTGGGGTACGACGTCTTCCGCGCCGACCAGGTCCTCGCCGAGGCCGTGGAGCGGCACAGCGCGCCGGGTCTGCTCGACGGGACCCGCGCGGAGCTGACGGCGCTCGGCCGCGCGGCCGGCTCCGCCGAGGTCCAGGAGTGGGGGGTGCGGGCCAACGAGAACCCCCCGGTCCTGCGCACCCACGACCGGCACGGGAACCGGATCGACGAGGTCGACTTCCATCCGGACTGGCATCAGTTGCTCGGGCGGGCGGTCTCCGCGGGGCTGACCGACGCCTGGGGCAGGCCGGACGGCCATCTCCGGCGCGCGGCCGGTTTCCTGGTGTGGAGCCAGGCGGAGGCGGGGCATCTGTGCCCGGTGTCGATGACGCACGCGGCGGTGCCCGCGCTGCGGGCGGATCCGGCGCTCGCGGCCGAGTGGGAGCCGCGGCTGACCGCGCACGCGTACGAACCGGGGCTGCGGCCCGCCGCGGGGAAGGGCGGCGCGCTCTTCGGCATGGGGATGACGGAGAAGCAGGGCGGCAGCGACGTACGGGCGAACACGACGGCCGCCCGGCCGCTGGACGCGTCCGGGGCATCCGGGGAGTCCGGGGAGTACGCCCTGACCGGGCACAAGTGGTTCTGTTCCGCGCCGATGTGCGACGGGTTCCTGGTGCTCGCGCAGGCGCCGGGCGGGCTGACCTGCTTTCTCGTACCGCGGGTGCTGGCGGACGGGACGCGCAACGTGTTCCGGCTCCAGCGTCTCAAGGACAAGCTGGGCAACCGGTCCAACGCGTCGAGCGAGGTCGAGTTCGACGGGACGTGGGCGCGCCGGGTCGGTGAGGAGGGGCGCGGGGTGCGCACGATCATCGGGATGGTCGCGGCGACCCGGCTGGACTGCGTGGTGGGGACGGCGGCGCTGATGCGCCAGTCCGTGGCCCAGGCGGTGCACCACGCCACGTACCGCAGTGCCTTCGGCGGTGAGCTGATCGACAAGCCGCTGATGCGCAACGTACTGGCCGATCTGGCGCTGGAGTCGGAGGCGGCGACGACGCTGGCGCTGCGGCTCGCCGCGGCGTACGACGCGGACACGGAGGAGGAGCGGGCGTTTCTGCGCCTCGCGGTGCCGACCGCCAAGTACTGGGTGACCAAGCGGGGTACCCCACTGGCGGCGGAGGCCCTGGAATGCCTGGGCGGCAACGGGTACGTCGAGGAGTCGGGGATGCCGCGGCTGCTGCGGGAGTCGCCGCTCAACTCGATCTGGGAGGGCTCGGGCAATGTGCAGGCGCTGGACGTGCTGCGGGCGCTCCAGCGGGAGCCCGCGGCGCTGAACGCGTTCCTCCAGGAGGTCGGGAAGGCGCGGGGCGCCGATCACCGGCTGGACGGCGCGATCAAGGCCCTGCTGACCGAGCTGGCGGATCTGGCCGGGATCGAGGCCAGGGCGCGGCGGCTGGTGGAGCGGATGGCGCTGGTGCTCCAGGGGTCGCTGCTGGTGCGGTGGGCGCCGCCGGAGGTGGCGGACGCGTTCTGCGCGTCGCGGCTCGGCGGGGACTGGGGGGCGGCCTTCGGCACCCTGCCCCACACGCTCGACCTGGCGTCGGTCGTGGAGCGGGCGCGGCCCGTGGCCTGACCGCGTGCGGAGTGGTCAGAGGTGGTGCCGCGCCGACACGGCACCGCCTCTGACCGGTAGTCACTTTCACGCACCCGTGAGCGATACGCCAGAGTTGCGGACCCTTGCGGAATAATCGATACGGCGCCCTGGCGCCCGGGGCCTGTCCTGCCCGTGAGACGCCGGCCTCCGCGTGGACGGGGGCGGCTGTTCGGCCCGTCCCCATCCCGTGTTCTCCTGGCCCGTATGAGCATCACCGTGACCACCTGGTCCCTGGAGCAGACCTCGCCCGACGATCTGCGGCCCGCCGGGCCCTCCCCGGCCGGGGTGCGGATCGTACGGGCCGAGGTGCCCTCGCCCGAGTTCAGCCGGTTCCTGTACACGGCCGTCGGCGGCGACGTCCACTGGACGGACCGGCTGCCGTGGACGTACGCCCAGTGGTCCGGGTATCTGGCGCGGCCCGGCGTGGAGACATGGGTGGCGTACGAGAACGGCACCCCGGCCGGATTCATCGAGCTGGAGGCGCAGGAGGGCGGCGCGGTCGAGATCGCGTACTTCGGGCTGCTCCCCGCCTTCCGCGGCCGCCGGATCGGCGGGCACCTCCTGTCGTACGGGGTGGCGCGGGCCTGGGACCTGGCCGAGCGGTGGCCGGGGGCCGAGCCGGTGAAGCGGGTCTGGCTGCACACCTGCTCCAAGGACGGCGAGCACGCCATGGACAACTACCTGCGACGCGGCTTCCGGCTCTTCGCGACGAAGACGGAGGAGGAGCCCGGCGGCGCGGCCCCCGGCCCGTGGCCCGGCGCGCACCCGGCGGTCTGACGGAAGGCACATACGGGGCGTCCGGGCCCCCGCCGTCCGACCGGGTGCGGGCCCGTGCCCCCGGTCAGCCCCGGCCGAGGTCCTGGCGGTCCGCCGGAGACTGACCGGACCACCAAGATCTCCGACGGAGTCAGCTTCTGAGGCTTCGGGGGGGGATCGCCCTTCCGCCTCAACTCCGTTACGGATCTCCGGGTTCGGTCTGTACCGCCGCGCGCCGACCTAGCGTGTCGCCATGACCCCCTCCGCCGATGCGACTCCACGGCCGTCCGAGTCCGGGAACGACTTTCCTTCCGGGGCCGGGGCCGGGTCTCCGTCCGGGTCCCGGAACGTGCCCTCCTCGCTGTCGCGGCGGCGCGAACGGCGACGGCGGTACACCGCGATCGCGGGTGCCGCCCTCGCCGTGATCGGCGTGGTCGGTTGGCAGCTGTCGGTCATGGGGCCCAAGCCCGGCAGTCACGCGCCGATGGAGATATGCGCGCTGAACAACACCACCCTGCGCGCCGACGTGGACGCCGACGGACACCAGGACGAGATCTACGACAGGACCCGTGAGGGCGACCCCTTGGTGACCTTCGGAGGCGGCGACACCGTCCGGGTCGAAAAGGCGCGCGGGCGCTGGCAGAAGTTCCGAGGCATGTGGTCCGACGACATGGAGACGCGCGGGACCTTCGGGGACTTCGACGGTGACGGGTACATCGATCTGGCCCTGTTCTACAGCCAGCACGACACCGGAGACTCACCGGAGGACAACATGATCACACACGAGGTGCACTACGGACCGCTCGCGACCGACTTGAGCAGTGCCAGGACCGGCACCATCCGCATGCCGTACGGGTCGTTCGTGTCAGGGGTGCGGGCCACGGACGTGAATCACGACGGCCGCGCGGAACTCCAGATCTTCCAGTCGACCGGGGACGGTACAGAGGGCCACTACCTCGGTCGTCAGGACGGGGACGGCATATCGGCAGCGGTTTTCGACCGGGAGAGCGGTGGCTACACGACGGGGGAATGGCGCCGGCTGAATCTCGGATGGCTCGATTTGGGAATGTGCCACGACGCTCCGAAGCCGAAGGCCACCGGCCGGTAGCCGGAGGTCCACCCACACGGGGCTTGCGGGGTCCCGGAACAGGCGTTAAACACCCACACCCCGTGACAGACAACACACTGTCTCGCACAGTGGTACGTTATGGTCCATATAATGGACAACAGTGGACTGCCCAGAGATCGGCGTGCCACGCTTCCCTCATGTCCTGCTCTGGAATCGCCTTGGTGAGTCGACGCCACGTCGACCTCTGCCGCATGTCCAGCGCCATCTGTCCGGCGAGCTGAGAGTCCCAGCACCGCCGCGTACACCTTCTCCTTTCCCCTCTGCCGCGCACCCCCGCGTCCTCACGCGAAGTGTGCGGTTCAGAGCCGCCCTCCCGCATGTCTCGAAATGGACGGAACCGCCATGGCCGCGACGCCGGAACAGCCGTCCCCTGCCACGCCCCGCCGCAAGGTGAGCCGTCACCGCGGCGAGGGCCAGTGGGCCAGGGGCCACTTCACTCCGCTCAACGGCAATGAGCAGTTCAAGAAGGACGACGACGGTCTCAACGTGCGGACACGCATCGAGACGATCTACTCCAAGGCCGGGTTCGACTCGATCGACCCCAACGATCTGCGCGGCCGGATGCGCTGGTGGGGTCTTTACACCCAGCGCAGGCCCGGGATCGACGGCGGCAAGACCGCGATCCTGGAGCCGGAGGAGCTGGACGACGAGTACTTCATGCTGCGGGTACGGATCGACGGCGGCCGGCTCACCACGGAGCAGCTCCGGGTCATCGGCGAGATCTCGCAGGAGTTCGCGCGCGGGACCGCCGACATCACCGACCGGCAGAACGTCCAGTACCACTGGATCCGGATCGAGGACGTCCCGGAGATCTGGCGGCGCCTCGAAGCGGTCGGGCTCTCCACCACCGAGGCGTGCGGTGACACGCCCCGCGTGATCCTCGGCTCGCCGGTCGCCGGTGTCGCCGAGGACGAGATCATCGACGGCACCCCCGCCATCGACGAGATCCAGCGCCGGATCATCGGCAACCCCGACTTCTCCAACCTGCCGCGCAAGTTCAAGACGGCCATCTCGGGATCGCCGTCGCTGGACGTGGCCCACGAGATCAACGACATCGCGTTCGTCGGGGTGAACCACCCCGAGCACGGCCCCGGCTTCGACCTCTGGGTGGGCGGCGGGCTCTCCACCAACCCCAAGATCGGCCAGCGGCTCGGCGCCTGGGTGCCGCTCGACGAGGTCCCCGACGTCTACACCGGGGTCATCTCGATCTTCCGTGACTACGGCTACCGCCGGCTGCGGACCCGCGCCCGGCTGAAGTTCCTGCTCGCGGACTGGGGCGCGGAGAAGTTCCGCCGGATCCTGGAGGACGAGTACCTGGAGCGGAAGCTGATCGACGGGCCCGCCCCGGAGCAGCCCCTCCAGCGGTGGCGGGACCACGTCGGGGTGCACCGCCAGCGCGACGGGCGTTTCTACGTCGGGTTCGCGCCGCGCGTCGGCCGGGTGGACGGCGTGAAGCTGACGGAGATCGCCGCGCTCGCCGCGGCACACGGCTCGGACCGGCTCCGTACCACCGCCGAGCAGAAGATGATCGTCCTCGATGTGGCCGAGGACCGGGTGGACTCCCTGGTGGCCGGCCTGGAGGCGCTCGACCTGCGGGTCAAGCCCTCGCCGTTCCGGCGCGGCACCATGGCCTGCACCGGCATCGAGTTCTGCAAGCTGGCGATCGTCGAGACCAAGGAGCGCGGCGCCACCCTCATCGACGAGCTGGAGCGCCGTATCCCGGACTTCGACGAGCCGATCACCATCAACATCAACGGCTGCCCCAACGCCTGCGCCCGTATCCAGACCGCGGACATCGGTCTCAAGGGCCAGCTGATGCTGGACGAGGCCGGAAACCAGGTCGAGGGCTTCCAGGTGCACCTGGGCGGCGCGCTGGGCCTGGAGGCCGGGTTCGGCCGCAAGGTGCGGGGGCTGAAGGTCACCTCGACGGAGCTGCCCGACTACGTCGAGCGGGTGCTCGGGCGCTTCGCCAAGGAGCGCGAGGACGGCGAGCGCTTCGCCACCTGGGTCGCCAGGGCCGACGAGGAGGCCCTGTCATGAGCGAGCGCGCGGCCCCCTTCTACTGCCCCTACTGCGGCGACGAGGACCTGCGCCCCGGCGAGCAGGGACACGGCGCCTGGGAATGCGGGGCGTGCAACCGGGCCTTCCAGTTGAAGTTCCTCGGGCTGCTCGCCCGGGGGCTCCGGCGGAATGACGGAGGGGAAGAGATATGACGGCACTGACGGAGACCGACGATCCCAGGGCGCTCGCCGAAGCGGCGGGGCGCGCCCTGGAGGACGCGTCGGCCCTGGAGATACTGACCTGGGCCACGGACACCTTCGGCGCGCGGTTCTGCGTGACCTCCTCGATGGAGGACGCGGTGGTCGCCCATCTCGCCTCCCGGGTACGGCCCGGCGTGGACGTGGTGTTCCTGGACACCGGCTACCACTTCCCGGAGACCATCGGGACCCGGGACGCCGTGGACGCGGTGATGGACGTGAACGTGATCACGCTCACCCCGCGGCAGAGCGTCGCCGAGCAGGACGCCGAGTACGGCCCGAAGCTGCACGACCGCGACCCGGACCGGTGCTGCGCCCTGCGCAAGGTCCGCCCCCTGGAGGAGGGGCTGACCGGATACGACGCCTGGGCCACCGGGCTGCGCCGCGACGAGTCACCGACCCGCGCGAACACCCCGGTCGTCGGGTGGGACGAGAAGCGCCGCAAGGTGAAGGTCTCGCCGATCGCGCGCTGGACGCAGGACGACGTGGACGCGTACGTGCTGGAGCACGGGGTGCTCACCAACCCGCTGCTGGAGGACGGTTACGCCTCGGTCGGCTGTGAGCCGTGCACCCGCCGGGTCCTGGCGGGCGAGGACGCGCGCGCCGGCCGCTGGGCGGGCCGGTCCAAGACCGAATGCGGGCTGCACTGATGACGGGCCGTCAGGCTGTTGGTGTCCGTCAGGAACGCGATGACCACCAGGAACGCGGTGTCCACCGGGAACACGACGTGGAGGAACGGTTGAGCGCGACGGAGCAGGGCGCCACGGTCTGGCTCACCGGCCTGCCGAGCGCCGGCAAGACCACCATCGCCACCGCGCTGGCCGGGCGGCTGCGCGAGGAGGGCCACCGGGTGGAGGTGCTCGACGGCGACGAGATCCGGGAGTTCCTCTCCGCGGGCCTCGGCTTCAGCCGCGCGGACCGGCACACCAACGTGCAGCGCATCGGTTTCGTCGCCGAACTGCTCGCGGCGAACGGCGTCAAGGCGCTGGTCCCGGTGATCGCCCCGTACGCGGACAGCCGGGAGGCGGTACGAAAGCGCCACCAGGCGGAGGGCACGGGCTATCTGGAGGTGCACGTGGCCACGCCGGTCGAGGTGTGCTCCGTACGCGATGTGAAGGGCCTGTACGCCAAGCAGGCGGCCGGCGAGCTGACCGGGCTGACCGGGGTGGACGACCCCTACGAGGCACCCGAGGCGCCGGACCTGCGGATCGAGTCGCACACGCAGTCCGTCGAGGAGTCCGCCGCCGCACTCCACGCACTGCTCACCGAGAGGGGTCTCGCGTGACCACCACCGTCGCAGCCGTCACCGAGGGCACGGACGCGCCGTACGCGCTGAGCCACCTGGACTCGCTGGAGTCCGAGGCGGTCCACATCTTCCGCGAGGTCGCGGGCGAGTTCGAGCGGCCGGTGATCCTCTTCTCCGGTGGCAAGGACTCCATCGTCATGCTGCATCTGGCGCTGAAGGCGTTCGCGCCGGCGTCGGTGCCGTTCTCGCTGCTGCACGTCGACACCGGGCACAACTTCCCCGAGGTCCTCACCTACCGCGACCGCACCGTGGCCGAGCACGGGCTGCGGCTGCACGTCGCCTCCGTACAGGAGTACATCGACGCCGGAAAGCTGCGCGAGCGGCCCGACGGCACCCGCAACCCGCTCCAGACCGTGCCGCTCACGGAGAAGATCCAGGCCGAGCGGTTCGACGCGGTCTTCGGCGGCGGGCGGCGCGACGAGGAGAAGGCGCGCGCCAAGGAGCGGGTGTTCTCGCTGCGGGACGAGTTCTCGCAGTGGGACCCGCGCCGCCAGCGCCCCGAGCTGTGGCAGCTCTACAACGGGCGGCACGCCCCGGGCGAGCATGTCCGGGTCTTCCCGCTCTCCAACTGGACCGAGCTGGACGTCTGGCAGTACATCGCCCGCGAGGGGATCGAGCTGCCGGAGATCTACTTCGCGCACGAGCGCGAGGTGTTCCGCCGCAGCGGGATGTGGCTGACCGCCGGTGACTGGGGCGGCCCCAAGGAGTCCGAGACCGTCGAGACGCGCCTGGTGCGCTACCGCACGGTCGGCGACATGTCCTGCACCGGCGCCGTCGACTCCGACGCCACCACGCTCGACGCGGTGATCACCGAGATCGCCGCCTCCCGGCTGACCGAGCGCGGCGCGACCCGCGCCGACGACAAGATGTCCGAGGCCGCGATGGAAGACCGCAAGCGCGAGGGGTACTTCTAGCCATGCCGAGCACACACACGCACACCACCGGCCCGTTCGACGGCGCGCTCGCGGCGACCACGCTGCTGCGCTTCGCCACCGCGGGCTCCGTCGACGACGGCAAGTCCACCCTCGTGGGGCGGTTGCTGCACGACTCCAAGTCGGTCCTGACCGACCAGCTGGAGGCCGTCGAGCGGGTCTCCCTGGGCCGCGGCCAGGAGGCGCCCGACCTGGCGCTGCTCACCGACGGGCTGCGCGCCGAGCGCGAGCAGGGCATCACCATCGACGTCGCCTACCGCTACTTCGCCACGCCCCGGCGGCGGTTCATCCTCGCCGACACCCCGGGCCATGTGCAGTACACCCGGAACATGGTGACGGGCGCGTCCACCGCCGAGCTGGCCGTGGTCCTGGTCGACGCCCGCAACGGGGTGGTCGAGCAGACCCGCCGGCACGCCGCGGTGGCCGCGCTGCTGCGCGTCCCGCACGTCGTGCTCGCCGTCAACAAGATGGACCTGGTGGAGTACGCGGAGCCCGTCTTCGCCTCGATCGCCGAGGAGTTCACGGCGTACGCGGCCTCCCTCGGCGTCCCGGAGATCACCGCCATCCCGATCTCGGCGCTGGCCGGGGACAACGTCGTGGAGCCGTCCGCGCACATGGACTGGTACGGCGGCCCGACGGTGCTGGAGCACCTGGAGACCGTCCCGGTCAGCCACGACCTGACCGGCTGCCACGCGCGGCTGCCCGTGCAGTACGTGATCCGGCCGCAGAGCGCCGAGCACCCCGACTACCGGGGGTACGCGGGCCAGATCGCCGCGGGCACCTTCCGGGTCGGCGAGGACGTGACCGTCCTGCCGTCGGGCCGTACGTCGAAGATCGCCGGGATCGATCTGCTGGGCGAGCCGGTGGACGTGGCCTGGACCCCGCAGTCGGTGACGCTCCTCCTGGAGGACGACATCGACATCTCGCGCGGCGATCTGATCGTGCCGACCGGCGACGCGCCCGCCACCTCCCAGGACGTCGAGGCGACCGTCTGCCATGTGGCGGACCAGCCGCTCGGGGTGGGCCAGCGGGTGCTGCTGAAGCACACCACCCGTACGGTCAAGGCGATCGTGAAGGACATTCCGTCCCGGCTGACGCTGGACGACCTCTCCCAGCACCCGGCGCCGGGGCAGCTCGTCGCCAACGACATCGGCCGCGTCGTCGTGCGGACGGCCGAGCCGCTGGCGCTGGACGCGTACGCGGACTCGCGGCGTACCGGATCGTTTCTGCTGATCGACCCCGCCGACGGGACGACGCTGAGCGCCGGGATGGCGGGCGCGGCGTTCGCCGACGGCACCGCCGCCGTACCGGTCGCCGCCCCGGCCGCCGACGACGAGGGCTGGGACTTCTGATGGCGGGCGTGACGCACGACGTCTACGCGACGTTCGCGAAGGAGGGCGGCCGGGTGGGCAGCGGCGCCCTCGGCGCGGGGACGGGCGGGGTGGCGCGATGTGCGTGATGACGTACGCGCACCGCTCGCGCGCCCGTATGCCCCACCGGCCACACCCGTACCACTCGTATCGACGAAGATCTGCCGACCTCCCGGCCGCGCCCTCCTGTCCGGTCCATCCGATCAGGGCGTGAGCACCGGGCCAACGAGAGGAACCCCTCCCGTGCCTGCCTCCCGCACCGCGACGCGCCGCCGCCTGGCCGCCGTAGCCGCCCTGCCCCTCCTCGCCGCCGTGCTCTCCGCCTGCGGCTACGGCTCCGCCGCCGACTCCTCCGAGGAGTCCAGCGCCGCCCCCACGGGCAAGGCGCTGTCGGCCGACACGGTACGGCTCGGCTACTTCCCGAACCTCACGCACGCCACCGCCCTGGTCGGCACCGAGAAGGGCCTGTTCCAGAAGGAGCTGGGCGGCACGAAGCTGTCCACCACGACCTTCAACGCCGGGCCCTCCGAGATCGAGGCGCTCAACGCGGGCTCCATCGACATCGGCTTCATCGGCCCCTCCCCCGCCATCAACGGCTACACCCAGACCGCCGGCAAGGGGCTGCGCATCATCGGCGGCTCCGCCTCGGGCGGTGTGAAGCTCGTCGTCAACCCGGCGAAGATCAAGACCCTCGCCGACGTCAAGGGCAAGAAGATCGCCACCCCCCAGCTCGGCAACACGCAGGACGTGGCGTTCCTCAACTGGATATCCGAGCAGGGATGGAAGGTCGACGCACAGTCCGGCAAGGGCGATGTCTCCGTCGTCCGTACCGACAACAAGATCACCCCGGACGCCTACAAGGCCGGGGACATCGACGGCGCGTGGGTGCCGGAGCCGACCGCCTCCAAGCTGGTCGCCGAGGGTGCCAAGGAACTCCTGGACGAGTCGACGCTCTGGCCCGACCAGCAGTTCGTGATCACGAACATCATCGTGCGGCAGGCGTTCCTGAAGGAGCACCCGGACGTCGTCGAGGCGTTCCTGCGCGGTTCGGTGAAGACCAACGAGTGGATCAACGCCAACGACGCCCAGGCGAAGGCCTCGGCCAACGAGGCGCTGAAGAAGCTCTCCGGCAAGGCGCTGCCCGCCGAGGTGCTGGACCCGGCGTGGAAGTCCATCAAGATCACCGATGACCCGCTGGCCGCGACGCTCCGCTCGGAGGCGGACCACGCGGTCAAGGCCGGGCTGCTGAAGAAGCCCGACCTGAACGGGATCTACGACGTGACGCCCCTCAACAAGGTGCTGAAGGCCGAGGGGAAGACCGAGGTCGCCGACGCGGGACTCGGCGCCGAGTAGCCCCGTAGCCCCGTACACCGTGTGCGCCCCGCTCTGCCGAACCCACGCCCGCCGAACCCACGCCCGCCGAATCCACACCGTTCCCAGGAGGTGACGACCGTGGCATCCACTCTCGCCAAGGCCGCCGAGGCCACCCCGGCGGTGGACCACGCCGCCCGTATCGCGCACGTCTCGAAGTCCTTCGCGACGCCCGCCGGGCAGCAGCTCGTGCTGGACGACATCACTCTCGACGTCGCACCGGGCGAGTTCGTCACCCTCCTGGGAGCCTCGGGATGCGGTAAGTCCACGCTGCTCAATCTGGTCGCCGGGCTCGACCGGCCGTCCGCCGGGGCCATCGAGACGCCCGGCGGCCGGCCCGCGCTGATGTTCCAGGAGCACGCGCTGTTCCCGTGGCTGACCGCGGGCAAGAACATCGAACTGGCGCTGCGGCTGCGCGGCGTCGCCAAGCAGGAACGGCGCGCCGAGGCGGAGCGGCTGCTCGGGCTCGTCCGGCTCGACGGGGCGTACGGCAAGCGGGTGCACGAGCTGTCCGGCGGGATGCGCCAGCGCGTCGCGCTGGCCCGCGCGCTCGCCCAGGACAGCCGGCTGCTGCTGATGGACGAGCCGTTCGCGGCGCTGGACGCGATCACCCGGGACGTGCTGCACGACGAGCTGACCCGGATCTGGCGGGAGACCGGCCTGTCGGTGCTGTTCGTCACGCACAACGTGCGTGAGGCGGTACGGCTCGCGCAGCGCGTGATCCTGCTGTCGTCGCGGCCCGGCCGGGTGGCCCGGGAGTGGCGGGTGGACATCCCGCAGCCGCGCCGTATCGAGGACACCGCCGTCGCGGAGCTGTCCGTCGAGATCACCGAAGAACTGCGTGGGGAGATCCGCCGCCATGGCCAGCACTGAGACGACGTCCGGCCAGGACGCGCCGCGGGACGCGGCGGAGCAGGACACCGCCGGGCGCGGGGCGCCGCCCCGGGGCGGCGCGGCACACCACAGCGATCTGGCCGGTCTGGAGGCCGGGCTCGACGCGCTGGACACCGTCCAGACCGGGCGTGCCCCGCTGCGCCGGACGCTGGTCGCCAAGGTCCTGCCGCCGGTGATCGCCGTCGCGCTGGTGCTGGTGGTGTGGCAGGTGCTGGTGTGGGCGAAGGTGACGGACGGCTACAAGCTGCCGTCGCCGGGCGCGGTGTGGGGCGAGGTCTCCGACGCGTGGATGCAGGGCACCCTGCTCGGCTACATCTGGACCAGTGTCTCGCGCGGGCTGCTGGGCTTCCTGCTGGCGCTGGCGATCGGCACTCCGCTGGGGCTGCTGGTGGCACGGGTGAAGTTCGTCCGCGCGGCCATCGGCCCGATCCTCTCCGGGCTCCAGTCGCTGCCCTCGGTGGCATGGGTGCCGCCGGCCGTGATCTGGCTCGGTCTGAACGACTCGATGATGTACGCGGTGATCCTGCTCGGCGCGGTCCCTTCGATCGCCAACGGGCTGGTCTCCGGCGTCGACCAGGTGCCGCCGCTCTTCCTGCGCGCCGGACGCACCCTGGGCGCGACCGGGCTGCGGGGCACCTGGCACATCGTCATGCCGGCCGCGCTGCCCGGCTATCTGGCGGGGCTGAAGCAGGGGTGGGCGTTCTCGTGGCGCTCGCTGATGGCGGCGGAGATCATCGCCTCGTCGCCCGATCTCGGCGTGGGGCTCGGACAGCTGCTGGAGAACGGCCGGACGGTCGGCAGCATGCCGATGGTGTTCCTCGCGATCTTCCTGATCCTGATCGTCGGGGTCGCCATCGACCTGCTGATCTTCAGTCCGCTGGAGCGGCGGGTACTGCGCGGGCGCGGTCTGCTGGTGAAGAGCTGATGCCCGTACCCGTGCCGGCGCGGTCCCTCGTCCGCCGCCTCCTCCCGCACCGCGAGCCGCGGCCCGTGCTGTTGGTCGTCGCGCACGGCAGCCGCGACCCCCGGCATGCCGCGACGGTGCGCGAGCTGACCCGGCGGCTGCGCGCGCTGCGGCCGGGGCTGCGGGTGGAGACCGGCTTCCTGGACTTCGACACCCCGTCGGTGGGCGGTGTGCTGGACCGGCTCGCACGGGAGGGCGTACGGGATGTGGTGGCGCAGCCGCTGCTGCTGACGCGCGCCTTCCACGCCAAGTCCGACATCCCCGCCGTGCTGCGCGCGGCGGAACAGCGCCATCCGCGGCTGCGGATCCGGCAGGGCGAGGTGCTCGGCCCGTCGCCGCTGCTGGGCGCGGCGCTGGAGCGGCGGCTGTACGAGGCGGGCCTGACGCCCGCCGACAAGAGCTCGACCGGGGTCGTCCTGGCCTCGGCGGGCTCCTCCGACCCGGAGGCGATCGCAGTGATCGCTGATATCGCGCGGGAGTGGCGGCACACCGGTTGGTGCGCCGTGCGGCCTGCGTTCGCCTCCGCATCCCTGCCCCGTACCGAGGACGCGGTACGGGCGCTGCGCGCCGAGGGCGTCCGGCGGGTGGCGGTGGCGCCGTACGTCATCGCCCCCGGCCGGCTCCCCGACCGGATCACGGCGGGCGCGCGGGCGGCGGGCGCGGACACACTGGCCGAGGTGCTGGGCGCGGCGCCGGAGGTGGCGAGGCTGATGTTGCGTCGCTTCGACAGCGCGACCGATGCTGCCAACGCGGCCGGTGCCGCCGGCGCGGTCGACGCCCCGGCGTGGGCGCTGGCGCGGCCCGCGTAACGGGGCGGGGCCCGGGGGTCGGACCTTGGCCCGGCCGGGCCCCTTAGGCGTCGATCAGCGCCGTCAGTTCCGCCACGCTCATCGAGCCCGCCGCGCGGCGTTCGCGCGCGAAGGTGTTGGCGACGCGCTGGAGCGTGTCGTTGACCGGGGTGGGGACCCCGTGGAGCCGCCCCAGCAGGGCGATCTCCCCGTTCAGATAATCCGCCTCTATCGTGCCGGTGCCCCGGCTGAGGCTCTGCCATGACGAGCCGTGGCCGCGCTCGACGCCGCTCGCCGGGTCGAAGGTGATGTGGTCCGCGCGCGTCTCGGCCTGCTCCTCGGGGCCCACGTACCCGATGCCCGCCGCGTCGAGGACGGTCGCGCCCTCCGCCGTGGCCCGCCGTAGCAGCTCCCAGCTCTCCTCGCCGGTCGCGCCGGTGACGGCCTCGATCGTGTTGATCAGGTTGGACAGCAGTTTGGCGTACTTCCAGCGCATCACGTCCGGCACGACCGGGGCGAGGAGTCTGCCCTTCTCCAGCCCGGCGGCGATCGCGATGGCCGTCGCGTCCGTCCCCGACGGGTACCGGCCGATGTGCAGCATGCCGGTGTACGGGGCGCCTCCGGCGCTCACCGCACCCGGCTCGGCATACGTCGCGGGCAGCCAGACGCACATCGCGTACACCCGCCGGAAACGCCGCAGGGCGAGCCGCTCGCTCTCCACCCCGTTCTGCGCGCAGACCAGCGGCAGCACCTCGCCCGCCGTACCGCCGCCCGCGACCGGCCGGGCCGACCAGGCGTCCAGCGCGGCCGTGCTGTCCTGGGTCTTCACGGAGAGCAGCAGGACGTCGTCCGGGCGCAGTTCGAGCGCCTCGGGTCCGTCGACGACCGGCAGCCGGTGCGCCCGGGTGCCCTCCGGGGTGGTGAGCCGCAGGCCGTGTTCGCGCAGCGCCGCGTGGTGCGCGCCCCGGGCGACGAGGACCACGTCCTGGCCCGCCTCGGCCAGCCGGCCACCCACGCTGCCGCCGACCGCTCCCGCCCCGATGATGACGTAACGCATCCCGACCCCCTTCCCGTACGACGCCTTCAGCATAGGCGAGCCCTCCGACACCACCGTGAGCGGCGTCACGACTGGGCCTCCTGCGCGCCGGGTATAACGACGGGACGGTCCTCGCAGGTGGCGCAGGACACGGCTCGACCCGACCCGCGAAGGATCCCCACCGTGCGACTTGTGCTTCTGGGCCCGCCCGGCGCCGGCAAAGGCACCCAGGCCGGCCTGCTCGCCGCGAAGTTCGACGTGCCGCACGTCTCGACCGGCGATCTCTTCCGCACCCATGTCGCGGAGGAGACCCCGCTGGGTCTGGAGGTGCGCGAGTATCTGAGCGGCGGTGAGCTCGTCCCCTCCGAACTGACCGTCGCGCTGGTGGCGGAGCGGCTCGGCGCGGCGGACGCGGCCCGGGGGTTCGTGCTCGACGGCTTCCCCCGCAGCGTGGTGCAGGCGGACGCGCTGGCCACGATCCTCACCGGGCTCGGAAAGCGGCTGGACCGGGTGCTGGAGTTCCGGATCGACGACGAGATCGTCGTCCGCAGACTGCTGGCGCGCGGCCGCGCCGACGACACCGAGAGCGTGATCCGGCACCGGCTGCGGGTCCACCACGAGCAGACCGAGTCGCTGCTCGCCTACTACGCGGGACACACCGCCGTCGTCGACGCGCTGGGCGAGGTCGAGGACGTCGCGCGGCGCGTGCTCGACAGCCTGGGCGAATAGGCGCATAGACGAACGCGCGAATCGGCGAGCACACGAACACGCGAACCGTTGAGCGTCGGCCCCGGTCGCGCCCGCTACGCCGCCCGCGGCGCCGCCTTCGGGAAGGCCGGCCACGTTCCCGGGTCCGTGTGGTCGTTCTCCGGGACGTGGGCGTGGGCGTACCAGCCGCCCTCCACCGACCAGACGCTCTCGTCGCGCCGGCTGTCGAACCCGTCGGGCCGTCCCATCGGCCAGGAGTCCGGGACACCCCAGGAGGCGATCCAGGCGTGCAGTGCGCGCCACCCCGCGCACGGGGTGTCCTTGAGGGACTCGTACGCCTTCCCCTTCACCACGCACCAGGGGAAGAAGAGCGCCTCGATCTGGAGGACGACCGATCCGGCCCGGTTGGTCCGGGTGCCGCCCTCCAGGTCGGCGAGGGACTTCGAACGCGAATCGGCGGGCACGAACTGGCAGCAGGCGCCGGTGAACGGGTCCCAGAGCAGATGCGGGGCGACGCCCTGACCGCTGCCGGAGAAGTACGACCTGAGGTTCGCGTACGGCACGAGGTCCAGGGGCTCGGCCTCGGTCGCTCTCCGGTCCCAGGTGATGTGAGCGACGGCCTTGGCCGGGCCGCCGTCGGTGGGGGCGTGGTCCCTGATGTCGAGTCTCTCGGCTCCGGGCATCCAGAGGTCGGGCATGGTGACTCCTCAGTGGTCGGCGCGGGGACAGCGTGACCGGGACCGGGGGCCGGCGGGGCCGAAGCGGGCCGGTGCCACCTGATCGGGTGAGCCCGATCGAGGGGTGGTCCGCACCCGGTCCCGCGGTCCTCACCGAGCGGCTCGGGCCGCTGTGTGGCAGGTGTAACTCTTCAAACGCGTCCGACGTGACCTCCGGGTAACGGACACTTCGTACGGTCAAGTGCCCGACGTTCCACGCCCCCACACCTCGCCCCCGCACACCACCCCCGCACTCCGCCCCCTACGCCCCACCCCGGACGCCGGACCCGGACGACCGACCCGGAGCCCCGGGCCGCCGGACCCCGGATCCCGTGTCCACGAAAGAGGCCGCCCGTGACCGCATCGCCTCCCCAGGACGGCTCCACCGCCACCGCCACCCAGCTGCGGACCGTCTGTTCGTACTGCGGTGTCGGCTGCGGGATCCTCCTCGACATCGGCGCGGGCCCCGACGGGCGCAGGAGCGTCCTCAAGGCGTCCGGCGACCCGGCCCACCCGGCCAACCGCGGCCGGCTCTGCACGAAGGGCGCGACCTCCGCCGCCCTGCTCACCGCCCCCGGCCGGCTGACCACCGCGCTGGTACGGGCGGAGCGCGGCGGCGAGCCCGTACCGTCCCCGACGGAGGCTGCGGTCAAGGAGACGGCGCGGCGGCTCCGCGGGATCCTCGACGAGCACGGCCCGGACGCGATCGCGTTCTACGTGTCGGGGCAGATGAGCCTGGAGGCGCAGTACCTCGCCAACAAGCTCGCGAAGGGGTTTCTGCGCACCAACCGGATCGAGTCCAACTCACGGCTGTGCATGGCGAGCGCGGGCAGCGGCTACAAGCTGTCACTGGGCGCGGACGGCCCGCCCGGTTCGTACGAGGACTTCGAGCACGCGGACGTCTTCCTCGTCACCGGCTCCAACATGGCCGACTGCCATCCGATCCTCTTCCTGCGGATGATGGAGCGGGTGCGGGCGGGCGCCAAGCTGATCGTGGTCGATCCGCGGCGCGGTGCCACCGCCGCCAAGGCCGACCTCTTCCTCCAGATCCGGCCGGGCACGGACCTCGCCCTGCTCAACGGGGTGCTGCACCTCCTCGTCGAGAACGGCCGCACCGACCCGGAGTTCATCGCGGAGCACACCGAGGGGTGGGAGGAGATGCCCGCCTTCCTCGCGGACTACCCGCCCGCGCGGGTCGCGGAGATCACCGGCATCCCGGAGGCTGACATCCGGCGGGCCGCCGAGTGGATCGGCGGCGCGGGTGAGTGGATGAGCTGCTGGACGATGGGGCTGAACCAGTCCACGCACGGCACCTGGAACACCAACGCGCTGGTCAACCTGCATCTCGCGACGGGGGCGATCTGCCGTCCCGGCAGCGGCCCGTTCTCCCTCACGGGCCAGCCCAACGCCATGGGCGGGCGCGAGATGGGGTACATGGGTCCCGGGCTGCCGGGCCAGCGGTCGGTGCTGGTGGCGGAAGACCGGGCCTTCGCCGAGGAGTTGTGGGGCGTCGAGCCGGGGACCGTACGGGCCGACGGGTTCGGCGAGGGCACGGTGGACCTGTTCCGCCGGATGGCCGAGGGCGACGTCAAGGCATGCTGGATCATCTGCACCAACCCCGTCGCGTCGGTGGCCAACCGCAGAACGGTCATCGAGGGTCTGGAGCGGGCCGAGTTCGTCGTCACGCAGGACGTCTTCGCCGAGACCGAGACCAACGCGTACGCGGATGTCGCCCTGCCCGCCGCCCTGTGGGCCGAGTCCGAGGGCGTCCAGATCAACTCGGAGCGCACGCTCACCCTCAGTCGGCAGGCCGTGGAGCCGCCGGGCGAGGCCTGGCCCGACTGGCGGATCATCGCCCGGGTCGCCTGCGAAATGGGGTACGAGGACGCCTTCGGCTACGCGAGCGCCGAGGAGATATTCGAGGAGATCAAGCGCGCCTGGAACCCGGCGACCGGCTACGACCTGCGCGGAGTGAGTTACGAGCGGCTGCGCAGGGCCCCCGTCCAGTGGCCCAGCGCCGCCGCCGACGGCCCCGACCGCAATCCGGTCCGCTACCTCAACGACGGCGTCAGCCAGACCCTGGCCGAGCGCCCCGACGGCAGCAGGCCGCGGCTCTCCTTCCCCACCGCCTCCGGCCGGGCCGTGTTCCACGCCCGCCCGCACCTGCCCGCCGCCGAACTGCCGGACGACGACTTCCCGTACGTCCTGAACACGGGCCGGCTCCCGCACCAGTGGCACACGCTGACCAAGACGGGCAAGGTCGCCAAGCTCAACAAGCTCAACCCCGGCCCCTTCGTGGAGATCCATCCGTCGGACGCGCGGGAGCTGGGGATCGCGGAGGGCGACGCGGTGGAGGTGGCGTCGCGGCGGGGCCGGGCCGTGCTGCCCGCCGTGGTGACCGAGCGGGTACGGCCCGGGGGCTGTTTCGCGCCCTTCCACTGGAACGACCTGTTCGGGGAGTACACCTGCGTCAACGCGGTCACCAACGACGCGGTCGACCCGATCTCCTTCCAGCCGGAGCTCAAGGTGTGCGCGGTGTCGCTGACCCGGCTCGCCACCGCGCCCGCCGCCGCGCCGGCCACCGCCCCCGCCGCCCTGACGGACGACGCCCCGGCGGGGCGCGACGGGAGGGTGGCGGAGCTGGCGGGGGTGTTCGGTACGGACGGCCTGGCGCCGCCGGTGCTGAGCGACGAGGAGCGCCGCTATCTGGCGGGGTTCCTCGCGGGGCTGGGCGCGACGACGGGAACGGGCGGGGCGGTGGGACCGGGCGGGACGCTGGGTCCTGGGGCCGGCGCGGGCAGCGTCGTCACCCCGGTGCTGCCGGTGCACGCGCCGTTCGCCCCGGCGCACGCCCTGTGGGTCAACGGTGTCCTCGCCGGGATGTACTCCCGTACCCCGGCCGCCGCCTCCCTGCCCGCCGCGGGCCCGGCCGGCCCCGCCACGGGCTCCCCCGGCCCCGCCGCCCGTGAGGTCGTCGTCCTGTGGGCCTCGCAGACCGGGAACGCCGAGGAGGCCGCCGCGCTGGTGGTACGGCGGCTGGCGGAGGACGGACACGCGGCGCGGCTGCTCAGCATGGACGACACGGCGCCGGACGCGGTCGGGCGCGGCGCGGACCTGCTCGTCGTGACCAGTACGTTCGGCGACGGCGACGCCCCCGACAACGGCACCGGGTTCTGGGCGGCCCTCAGCGCCCCGGGCGCCCCCCGGCTGGACGGCGTGCGGTACGCGGTGCTGGCCCTCGGCGACTCCTCGTACGACGACTTCTGCGGTCACGGCCGCCGACTCGACGCGCGCCTCGACGAGCTGGGCGCCGTCCGCCTGGTGCCCCGTACCGACTGCGAACCCGAGTACGAACAGCCCACCGTGCAGTGGCTCGACCACGTCCGCGCGGCGCTGCGTACGGAGCCGGCGGCCGACGGCGCGGATACCGGGACCGCTGAGGCGGTAGTGACGGCCGGGACTGCGGAGGCGGCACCGCCCGCGGCCACCCCCGCACCGGCGTCGGGGTCCGGCAGGGCCGCGTCCGCCACCGCGCGGCTCACCGGGAACCGGCTGCTCAGCCTCCCGGGCGCCACCAAGGAGGTGCGCGAGTTCACGTTCGACACCGGCGACAGCCCCGTCCCGCTGGCCTACGAGGCGGGTGACGCGCTCGGCGTGCAGCCCCTCAACTGCCCGGATCTCGTCGCCGAATGGCTCGCCGTCACCGGGCTCGACCCCGCCACCCCCGTCGAGCTGCCCGGCCCCGGGGAGGTCGCGCTCGGCGAGGCCCTGCACCGCCATCTCGACATCGCCGCGATCTCCCCCGGGCTGCTGCGGCTCGTCGCGGAACGCACCCACGACCGCACCCTCAAGAAACTGCTGCGGCCGGACAACAAGGGCGAGCTGGCCCAGTGGGCCTGGGGCCGCCAGTGCGTCGACGTCATCGCCGAGTACCCGGTACGGGCCACGGCGGACGAGTGGACGGCCGCCCTCACCCGGCTGCGGCCCCGCCTCTACTCCATATCGTCCAGCCCCCTGGACGACCCCGCGCTCGTCCGGCTCACGGTCTCCGTGGTCCGGTACGACAACCGCCACGGCCGCCCGCGCAAGGGCGTCGCGTCGGCCTTCCTCGCGGACGCCGCGCCCGGCAGCCCCGTAGCGGTCCACGTGCGGCGCTCCCCGCACTTCCGCCCGCCGGCCGATCCGGCGACCCCCATGGTGATGGTGGGCCCCGGCACCGGTGTCGCCCCCTTCCTCGGCTTCCTCCAGGAGCGCCGGGCCCGCGGCCACCGGGCGCCGAACTGGCTCTTCTTCGGCGAGCAGCGGCGCGCCACCGACTTCTACTACCGGGAGGAACTGGCCGGGCTGCGCCGTGACACCACCCTGACCCGGCTGGACACCGCCTTCTCGCGCGACCAGCGGGCCAAGGTCTACGTCCAGGACCGGATGCGCGAGCACGGCGGCCGGCTGTGGTCCTGGCTCCAGGACGGCGCCCACTTCTACGTGTGCGGCGACGCCTCCCGGATGGCCAAGGACGTGGACCGGACCCTGCGCGAACTCGCCGTGGCCCACGGAGGTCTGGACGAGGACGGGGCGGCGGCGTACGTCAAACGGCTCGCCGCCGAGAAGCGGTACGTACGCGACGTCTACTGACCCCGCGCGCACCGGTCCCGCGGCCGGACACCGTCACGGAACGGTCGGATACCGTCCAGGAATGACCGAACAGAAAACCGAGCACCCGACCCCGGACCCGATCGCGGAGACCTTCGCACTCGGCGGCGGACTCCCCGTACGGCGGCTGGGGTTCGGTACGGCGCAGCTCACCGGGCCCGGCTACTGGGGCCCGCGCGGCGAGCGGGCGGACGCCGTGGCCGTCCTGCGGCGTGCCGTCGAGCGCGGGGTGACCCTGATCGACACGGCGGACAACTACGGGCCGGATCTGGCGGAGGAGCTGGTCGCGGAGGCGCTGGCGCCGTATCCGGCCGGGCTGACCGTCGCGACCAAGGGCGGCGTCGTCCGGACGAGCGCCCGTGCCTGGCATGTCGAGGGCCGTCCCGAGCGGCTGCGGGCGATGTGCGAGGCGAGCCTGCGCAGGCTGCGTACCGAGACGATCGGCCTGTACCAGCTCCACCGGCTGGACCCGGCGGTGCCGATGGAGGAGCAGCTGGGGGCCCTGGACGAGTTGCGGCGGGAGGGGAAGATCCGGCACATCGGCCTGGACTCCGTCACCGCCGAGCAGTTGGAGCGGGCGCTCCCGCTGACGGGGATCGCCTCGGTGCAGAACCGCTTCAACCTCCTGGACCGCGCGTCGGCGGAGGTGCTGAGGCTGTGCGAGCGGCACGGGCTCGCGTTCCTCCCGTGGTTCCCCCTGGCCAACGGCGCGTTGACAGGTACATCCGCCTCGGCGCTCGACTCCGTCGCCGGGCGCCACGACGCCACGCGCGGGCAGATCGCCCTGGCCTGGCTGCTGCACCACTCCCCGGTGCTGTGCCCGACCCCGGGCACGGGTTCGCCGGTCCACCTCGACGAGAACCTGCGCGCCGCGGAGATCCGGCTGTCCGCCAAGGATCTGCGCGCCCTGGACGCGCTCGCCTCACCCGCCCCGCTCGTCTGAGGCCCGACCGGGGCACGACCGATCACCGACTCGGCGGGCACCCCGGTCAAGCGGTCACCTTGGCCAGGAACGCGGCGACGTTCGCCACGGTCCGCCCGATCCGCTCCTCCACCGTGAGCGATTCGGGCAGCCGCGAGCCGACGCCCGCGTCCTTCTTCCCACGCACGTACAGCGAACAGGCGAGGTCGCCGCACATGTACGTGCCCACCGAGTTGCCCTGCTGTCCGGCCTTCCCCGCCTTGGGGGCGACCATCAGGCAGACGCCGCCGGTGTGGAGGGTCAGGCATATCGAGCACATGCTGCGCCGCGTCTGCCAGGAGGCGGGACTGGGCGAGCGCAGCGCGAGGGCCCGGAGGCGGCCGTCCAGTTCGACGGCGAGGTAGGCGCGGTCGGGCGCCTGTGGATCCCGCCAGCCGAGGTAGTCCAGGTCGTCCCAGGGCCGGTCGGCCAGGTCGCGCGGTACGGACAGGCGCTTCGCCTCGCCCTTGGTGCAGTTCACGAACGCGGCACGGATTTGTTGTTCGGTCAGCGGCTTCATAAAGTGCAGGCTAATTTGCCTAAAGGTTGTAGGCAAGCGCATAATCGATTCAGGCTGACGAAGGAGGGGTTATGGCACGTGCCGGACTGACCACGGAACGCCTCGTCCGGGCCGGCGCGGAGCTGGCGGACACGGTCGGCTTCGACCAGGTGACCGTCTCGGCGCTCGCCCGGCAGTTCGACGTCAAGGTGGCGAGCCTGTACTCGCACCTGAAGAACTCCCACGACCTCAGGACCAGGATCGCCCTGCTCGCACTGGAGGAGCTCGCCGACCGGGGCGCGTCCGCGCTGGCCGGGCGGGCCGGCCGGGACGCCCTGACCGCCTACGCCGATGTCTTCCGCGACTACGCCCGGGAGCACCCCGGCCGCTATGCCGCGGCCCAGTACCGGCTCGACCCGGAGGCCGCGGCGGCGAGCGCGGGAGGCAGACACGCGCAGATGACGCGAGCGATCCTGCGCGGCTACGACCTGCCGGAGCCGGACCAGACCCACGCCGTACGGCTGCTGGGCAGCGTCTTCCACGGCTTCGTCAGCCTGGAGCTGGCCGGTGGCTTCAGCCACAGCGCTCCCGACTCGGCGGAATCGTGGTCCTGGACGCTCGACCGCCTCGACGCGCTGCTCCGGGGCCGGCCGGCGCCTTGAGCCGGACGCCGGTACGGACACCGGACTCCGGACACCAGGCAGCAGGCAGCAGGCAGCAGGCAGCAGGCCCTTCACGACATCCCGCATCCGGCCTCCGATCAACAACAGGTTGAGACCCATGAACGCCCATGACATGAACGCCCAGAACGCCCTGATCACCACACCCGTCACCGCGGAACTCCTGCGCGGCGCCCTCGAAGTGGAGCGCACCGAGCACGGTGTGCTGCCGCACCGGCTGCCCGCCCGGGCCCGCGCCCAGTGCGCCGACGCGCAGCTCGCCCTGGCCGAGTCCCAGCCCTCCGGCGTACGGCTCGCCTTCCGCACCCGGGCCACCGTCCTGGAGCTGGACGCGCTGCCCACCAAGCGTGTCTACGTCGGCGCCCCGCCACGTCCTGACGGCGTCTACGAACTCCTCGTGGACGGGCGCCTCGCCGGCCGGGGCGGGGTGACCGGCGGCAACACGCTGACCATCGACATGGCCACCGGGTCCGTGCGGCCCTCGTACGGCCCGGCCGGCACCCTCCGCTTCGCCGGCCTGGCCGAGGGGGTCAAGGACATCGAGATCTGGCTGCCGCACAACGAGACCACCGAACTCGTCGCGCTCCGCACGGACGCCCCCGTCGAGCCCGCGCCGGACCGGGGGCGCCCGGTGTGGCTGCACCACGGCAGTTCGATCAGCCACGGCTCCGACGCCGCGAGCCCCACCACCACCTGGCCGGCGCTGGCCGCCTCCCTCGCCGGGGTGGAGCTGATCAACCTGGGGCTGGCCGGCAGCGCCCTGCTCGACCCGTTCACCGCGCGGGCCCTGCGCGACACCCCCGCCGACCTGATCAGCGTCAAGATCGGCATCAATCTGGTCAATGCCGACCTGATGCGCCTGCGCGCCTTCGGCCCCGCCGTCCACGGCTTCCTCGACACCGTCCGGGAGGGCCATCCCACCACCCCGCTGCTGGTCGTCTCGCCCCTCCTGTGCCCGATCCACGAGGACACGCCCGGCCCCGCCGCCATGGCCCCCTCCGCCCTCGGCGAAGGGCGGTTGCGGTTCGTGGCCACGGGCGATCCCGCGGAGCGCGCCCAGGGAAAACTGACCCTGGGTGTCATCCGGGACGAGCTGGCCCGGATCGTGGCCCAGCGGTCGGCCGAGGACCCGAATCTGCACCACCTCGACGGCCGCGCCCTCTACGGCGAGGCCGACTCCGCCGAACTCCCGCTGCCCGACGGTCTCCACCCGGACGCCGCCACCCACCGCCGCATCGGCGAACGCTTCGCCGCACTGGCCTTCGCCCCCGACGGCCCCTTCAGGAACGACGGACGCTAGGCGTACGGCGTCCCCTGGTGGAAGTAGAGCAGCCAGTGGTCGCCGGTCAGCTGCCAGAGCGAACTGCGGTGGGCCCGGCGGCCCTCGGACTCCGTGTCGAAGGTCAGGTGCACCACGTCCGGGGCGAGCCGTACGCCGCGCATCTTGGAGGTGGTGATCGGCCGCCTGGCGGGCCCGCCCCGCGCCGTGAGCGCGGTGATGATCGCGTCGCGCTCCCACTCCCGGCCGGAGGAGCCGAACTCCCGGAAGTCGGGGTGCAGCAGCTCCGCGAGGAGCGCCGGGGAGGCGCGGACGGCCGGGTCGAGGAGGCGCAGTTCGGCGTCGATGGCCGCGGCGATCGCGGAGGTGCGGTCAGTCACGGGACAGCTCCACCAGTTTGACGACGGTGTTCCAGTTACGGCTGGTGGCCGTGAGGCCCTTGGACAGGGCGGGCCTGGCGAGCGCCTCGGCGAGCTTGGAGCGGCCGAGGCCGTCGGGTGCGTACAGGTACAGCGCCCGGTCCCCGAGGCGGAACTCCTCCGGGAGGTAGCCGGCCGGATCGAGCGACGCGAACCGCTCGGGAGCCACGGGCCCGGAGAAGCAGGTGAGATGGAGCTGCCGGCCCTCCAGTGTCCCGGCCGGAAAGGGACAGGCGTCGGCCACGGCCCGCAGGTACGCGGCGTTCCGCACGAGGCAGTCGACGGTGAAGCCGAAGCGCTCCTCGATGGCCCGCTCCAGGGCGGTGGCGAGGGCGTTCTCCGGGTCCTCGTCGTCGGAGTCGCTGGTGAAGACGGCGTTGCCGCTCTGGAGGTACGTACGGACCCGGCCGTGGCCGAGTCCGGTGAGCAGCGCCCGGAGTTCCGCCATGGGAACTTTCCGGTGGCCGCCGACATTGATGCCGCGCAGGAGCGCCACGTAGGTCGTGGTCATGGGCCCCACGATAGGGCGGGGCCGCGCCCGGGGCACCCGGCGTGCTCCGGGCGCGGGGCCCGCGCGGTCACCGGGCCGGGCCCTGCGGGAGTTCGGCCTCGATGAGGTCGGCCGCCCGGCGGGTGCCGCCCTCCGCGGCCATCCCGGCCTGGATACCGGCGAGCCTGCGGGCCACCTCCGGGTCGGCGGCCAGGGTGAGGACGGCCTCGCGCAGCGCCTCCGGGGTGGCCTCGGCCGTGTCGATCCGGCGCGCGACACCGAGGGCGACGAGTGTGTCGGCGTTGCCGAACTGGTCGACGGCCTGCGGTACGGCGACCATCGGGGTGGCCGTGGCCAGGCCCTCCTGGCTGCCGCCCGCGCCCGCGTGGGTGATGAAGGCGTCGGCCTGGCGGAGGACGGAGAGCTGCGGCACCCAGTCCCGTACCTCGATGTTGGCCGGGATCTCGCCCAGCTCCGAGGCCGCGACGTTCTTGCCGATCTGGAGCACGACATGCCAGCCGGGCACGTCGCCGAAGGCGGCGACACACGTCCGGTAGAACGCGGGCTGCTTGGTGAAGGCCGAGCCGAGGGAGACGAGGAGGACCTGCTCCGCCCCGGCGGGCCGCTGCCACTCCCCCTGGTCGGCGCGGTCCCCCTGGCAGGCTCCGACGAAGGTGAAGACGGACTCGTCCACGTCGTCGGCCCGGTGCTGGAGGACCCTGGGGATCAGGACGAGGGAGCGGCCCGGTTCGGCGGCGAGCCGGTCGGGGTCGGTGTGGTCCATGTGCTGGTCGGTGAGCCACTGGGCGAAGCGTGCCCGGTACGCCCTGCCGCGCTCCGACTTCTCCAGTTCCGCGAGCATCGGCTCCGCGACCTCTTCGCCGTATCCGGCCCAGGCGACCATGTGCGTGGAGATCTGGAAGAACGGCACGCCCCAGTGGTGGGCGAGAACAGGCGCCGGATAGGAGGTGGTGTCGCCGAGGACGAGGTCGGGGCGGTCGTCCTCGAAGGCGGCGGCGAGTTGCGGCAGGGCCTGGATCGCGTCGTCCAGGAACGGCTCCAGATTGTCGATGAGTTCCGTGCCCCATGCCTCGGGGTCGTCGTCGGGGGTGGGCAGGAGGGAGGTGTAGTTCACGGGGTGGGCGCCGGTCGCCGCGACCTTCTCCGCGAAGATCGCGGGGATCGCGTAGCTGACGCGATGGCCCCGGTCGACGAGTTCCCTGATGACGTCGAGGCTGGGGTTCACATGGCCGTGGGCGGCGATGGAGAACATGGCGATGTGGGCGGGCTTGGCTGCGGTCATACCCTCAACGTAGACGAGACGAGACGTCTCGTACAACCTATTTCCGGGCGGGCCCCGGCCGCCTACCGCTGATAGCGGGCCAGTACTCGGTTACCGTCCTCGACCAGGCGTTTCTCCAGTTCCTCCCGGTCGATCGCGCCGCTGTAGTACTCCTGGAGCGCGGGGGTCGCCACCTTGTCCTTCCACTCCGGGTAGCCGCGTACGGACTGGGCGGGGGCCGGGCGCAGTCCGCGCGCGAGCGCCGCGCCCGTCGCCCAGCCGTGCTCGGCGGTGGACAGGGACGGGTCCGCGAGGGCCGCCGTACCGGTGGGCAGCATCCAGTCGCCCTTGGCCAGGCGCACCATGTTGGCGGGGCGCAGCAGGAAGTCGAGAAAGCGCGCCGCCTCCTTCTTGTACGGGCTGTCCCGCGCGATGGAGAGCGTCTGCGGGCTCACCCCTTGCGCGGGTTCGGCGCCGGTGCTCCCGTCACCGGCGGGGGCCGGCAGGACGGTCCACTCGAAGCCCTCCGGGGCCTGCTGGATGACCTGCTGACGGTACGAGAACCCGAGCGGGACCATCGCGTACCGGCCGCCGAACAGCCCCGGCAGGGTGTCGGAGCCGCCCATGCCGAGGGTGGCGCCGGACGCGCTGCGGTCCGTGGTGACCTGTCGCCGGACGGTGTCGGGCACCACGGCGTCGGCTTCGGTGAACCGGACCGTCACCTTCTCGTCGGTGCCCCGGTGGAAGAGCCGGCCGCCGGTGGAGAGGCCGAGGTTGAGCGTCGCGGAGACGGGGTCCTTGAGCGGCCAGGCGACCGCGAACCGGCCCTTCTCCCGCCCCTGCCGCATGAACGCGGTCAGCTCGGCGCTGATGCGCCGGAACTCCGGCCAGCTCCAGGGGTGCCGTGCGGTGGGGATCCGGACGCCGGAGGCTTCCAGGATCTTCTTGTTGGCGATCAGGACGCGGGGCTCCTGGAGGAACGGCACCCCGTAGACGCCGTCCCCGAAGGTGGCCGTCTCCCAGCTGCGCCGCGGGATGTCGCGGGTGAGCCGGCCGGAGAGCAGGGGTCGCAGATCGGCGAGGTGTCCGCCGTAGGCGAAGTCGGCGAGATCGTCGGAGGCGTCATGGATGACGTCGGGGGCCTCGCCGCCCTCGAAGGAGGTGAGGAGCTGGTCGTGGACGCTGTCCCAGCTTCCCTGCACGTACTCCACCCGGATGCCGGGATGGGCCGCGTTCCACTCCTTCACCAGCTCCTTGTTGACGCGGACGGACTCCTCCTGCCAGGCGAGGGACTGGAAGCGCAGGGTGATCCGGCCGTCCCGCGCCCGGTCGGGGCCGCCGCCCGAGCAGCCGCCGAGCAGCAGGGCGAGGACGGTGGCGAGGGCCAGGGCCGTGACCGCCCGCGGTCCGCGGGCCGGTCCGGCTGTCCGCCCGCGCATCGGCCCGGGTGTCCGCCCGCGCATCAGCTCTTCACCGCCCCGGCCAGCGTCCCGCCGGTGATCCGGCGCTGGATGAGTGCGAAGACGAGGAGCGAGGGCAGGGTGGCGAGGAACGCGGCGGCGGCGAGCGGCCCGAGGTCCGCGGCGCCCTCCGCCCCGATGAAGTGGGTGAGGACCACCGGCAGGGTCTGTCTCTCCGGGGACTTGAGCAGGACCAGCGCGAAGAAGAACTCGTTCCACGCGGTGATGAACGCGAAGAGCGCGGTGGCGACGATGCCGGGCGCGAGCAGCGGCGCGACGACGGAGACGAGGGTACGGATCCGGCCCGCGCCGTCCACGGCTGCGGCCTCCTCCAGCTCGGCGGGCAGGGCGCGGACGTACCCGGTGAGCATCCAGAGCGCGAACGGCAGCGACCACACCACGTACACCAGGACCAGACCCCCCGGGGAGTTGACGAGGCGGAGGTTCTTGAGGACGAGGAAGAGCGGAATGATCACCAGGACGAAGGGGAATGCCTGGCTGACCACCACCCAGCCGGATGCCGCTCTCGCGAGCCCGCCGCGCCGGCGGGCCAGCACATAGGCCGCCGGGGTGGCCACGGCGACGGCGATCACCGCGGCGGCGAGGGCGACGGTCAGGCTGTTCGCCGCGGCCCGCAGCAGCGGCTGTTCGCCGAACGCCTGGCGGAAGTTGTCGAGGGTCGGGTGGTCCGGGATCCAGGTGGGGTGGAGACTGCCCAGCTCCCGGGGCGGTTTGAAGGCCGTGGACATCAGCCAGAGGAACGGGAAGGCGAGGAAGACGAGGTAGCACAGGAGCGCGGCGTACTGTCCGGCGCGTACGGTCCCACTGGCGCGCATGCTCATGCCGCGGCCCCTTTCGTGAGCCGGCCGGCGAGACGGAACGCGAGGAGCACCGAGATCACGGCGATCATCACGCACCCCATCGCGGCGGCGTAGCCGAACTGCCCGTAGCGGAACGCCTCCTCGTACGCGAAGAGCATCGGCAGCCGGGTGCGGCCGCCGGGGCCACCGCTGGTCAGTACGTAGACCAGGGCGAACGAGTTGAAGTTCCAGATGAGGTTGAGCGCGGTGATGGCGAGGGCGACCGGCCGGAGCGCCGGCCAGGTGACGGTGCGGAAGCGGCGCCAGGCGCCCGCGCCGTCGAGCGCGGCGGCCTCGTGGAGTTCGCGCGGGGTGTTCTGGAGACCGGCCAGCAGGGCGACGGTGGTCTGCGGCAGCCCCGCCCAGACGCCGACGACGATCACCGCGGGCAGGGCGGTGGACAGACCGGTCAGCCAGTCCCGCCCCTCGCCCAGGCCCAGATCGCGGAGCGTCTCGTTGAGGACCCCGGCGTCGGAGTGGTAGACGAGCCGCCACATGACGGCGACGACGACCTCGGGCATGGCCCAGGGGATGATCGCGAGGGCCCTGGCCAGCGGGCGCAGCCGCAGCTCCGCGTCGAGGAGCAGCGCGAGGCCGAGGGCGAGCGCGAACTGCGGCACGGTCACCCCGGCCGCCCAGAGCAGGCCGATGCCGAAGGAGTCCCAGAACAGGGTGTCGTGCAGCAGGTCCTGGAAGTTGAGGGCGCCGATCCACCGGGTGGGTTCGGTACGGCCGGACTGCGCGTCGGTGAAGGCGAGCGCGATGCCGTAGAGCAGCGGGCCGACGCTGAGGACCAGGATCGGCAGCAGCGCGGGCAGCACCAGGAACCAGGCGCCGTGGTCCAGCACCCCCCGGCTCCGCTCCCGCCCGGGCCGCTCCCGGCCGGACCGGCCCCTGCCGAACCGCGGCCCGCGGGGGCGGCCACCGCCCGCCCGCTCTGCCGCTGACCGCGTCGTCGCGGTGGCCGATGTCACGGATGCGACTCCTTCGGGGGGAGAGCCTGTCGGGCGTCGTCCTGTCCGCCCTCGTCATCGTGGTGACGCCCCCTCGGTACGTCAAGCACGCACACGCGTCCGGATGCGACACTTCGCGGTGGCACGGCGCGCGGCGGACCGCGCGAGGCGACGAGCGGAAGTAAGTGAGCAGAGGATGGACGAGGCGCGGGCGCGGGGGATTCTCGCCGCGGCGGGGCTGCCGCACGACGCGGAGCTGCTGGCCCTGGGCGAGAACGCGGTCTTCGGGACGGCCGGGCTGGTCGTCAAGGTCGGCCGGGACGCGCGGGACCACCCCGAGCTGCTGGAGCGCGCCCGGCGTGAAGTGGCCCTCGCGTCCTGGCTCGCGGAGTGCGGGGTGCCGGCCGTCCGGGCCGCCGAGCCGGAGGCCCGGTCCGTGGAGGGCCATCCGGTGACGCTCTGGCACCGGCTGCCCGAAGCCGTGCGCCCGGCGGGCCCCGCCGATCTCGCCGCGCTGCTGCGGCTCGTGCACGCGCTGCCCGCCCCCGATCCCGCCGTGCTGACCCTTCCCCGCCGCGAACTCCTCGGCGGGGTGGAGCGCTGGCTGCGGCTCGCGGGCGACACGATCGACCCGGCCGACGCCGACTATCTGCGCGGGCGCAGGGACGGCTTCGCCGAGGCCGCCGCCGCCCTCACCCCGCATCTGCCGGCCGGCCCGATCCACGGCGACGCGCTGCCCCGTAACGTCCATGTCGGCCCGCGGGGACCCGTGCTGGTCGACCTGGAGACCTTCTCCGCGGACTTCCGCGAGCACGACCTGGTGGTCATGGCGCTCTCCCGGGACCGGTACGGGCTGGCCCCCGAGGCGTACGACACGTTCACCGCGGTGTACGGCTGGGACGTGCGCGCCTGGTCCGGCTGCCCCGTGCTGCGCGGCGCCCGCGAGACGGCCAGCTGCGCCTGGGTGGCGCAGCACGCCCCGGCCAACCCCAAGGCGCTCGTGGAGTTCCGCCGCCGGGTCGCCTCCCTGCGCGAGGACGACCCCGAGGTCCGCTGGTACCCCTTCTGACAGCCGCCGCCCGCCGCCCGCCCCGCCGGCCGGGGGCCCGGGTCAGGTCGTCGTCACCGCCGGCTCGCGCAGCGGCCACCCCGCGTCGACGACCGCGTCCGTGTTCCCCTTCCTCCGCAGGAAGCGCTGGAAGTCCACCGCCCACTCCTCGTACCAGACGATCTGACGCTCATGCAGCTGCGCCGGGGTGAGGGCGGCCACCGAGGCGTGCCGCTCGGCTATCGCGGTGGCCACCCGGGCCGCCGCCAGCGCGTCCGCGCCCGCGTCGTGGGCCGCGTCCAGCACCACGCCGTACTCCCCGCAGACCGCCTCCAGGTTGCGCTTGCCCCGGCGGTACTTGTCGACCGCCCGGTCGATCGTGTACGGGTCGATCACCGGGCCGACCGGACCGAGCTCCGGCAGTCCGTGGCGCCGCAGTTCCGCGGCGAGCAGCGTCAGGTCGAACGGCGCGTTGTACGCCACGACCGGCACCCCGCGCGCCCAGTGGCCGCGCAGGACCTCCGCGATCTCGCCCGCCACCTCGCGCGCGGGGCGCCCCTCCGAGGCCGCGCGCTCGCTGCTGATGCCGTGCACCGCGGACGCCTGGGCGGGGATCCGGATGCCCGGGTCCGCGAGCCAGCTCCGCTCCCGTATCACCTCGCCGCCCTTGACCTCGACGACCGCGGCCGTCACGATCCGGGCCTCCAGCGGCTCCGTACCGGTGGTCTCCAGGTCGAAACCGACGAGTGTTTCCCCGTGCCAAGTCATGGTGTGGCCCTCCTTCGTGGTGCGGTGGTGCTTCCCCCGCTTCCCCCCGTCGGATCTCCCCGCCGGACTTTCACCCTGCCACGCCCCACTGACAACGCCCGGTTCAGGAGACCGGCCGGGAGTCCGTCCAGACCGAGTCGAACTCCTCGCGGTAGGTCTGGAAGAGTCCGTGCTCCGTGTCCTGCCCCGCGCGCACGACCTCACGCCCCCCGCCCCGCAGGACCAGCACCGGGGCCTCCATCCCGCGCGCGCGGCGCAGATACGACTGGACGACGGCGAGGCCGTCGGGGCCGTCCCCGTCCACCAGGTACGCGGTGAAGCGCGGCGTCTCGTCGAAGACATGGATCTCGAAGGCGCCCGGGTCGCGCAGCTTGGAGCGCACCCGGCGCATGTGGAGGATGTTCATCTCCACCGAACGGCTCAGCTCCCCCTTGCGCAGCCCCAGCTCGCGCTCCCGGCGCTTGACCGCGCTGCTCGCCGGGTTGAGGAAGACCAGCCGCGTCCGGCAGCCGGACTCCGCGAGCCGGATGAGCCGGCGTCCGGAGAAGTTCTGGACGAGGAGGTTGAGGCCGATACCGATGGCGTCGAGCCGCCGGGCGCCGCCGAAGAGGTCCTCCGCGGGGAGCTGCCGCTGCAGCCTGACCCGGTCGGAGTGGACGGAGACGACGTCCCCGTACCGGTCGCCGACCAGGTCCTCCACCGCGTCGACGGGCAGCCGCTGCGACGGTGGTACGCCGCTGCCGCCGCCGAGGATCTCCAGCAGCCTGGCGGAGGCCCGTTCCGCCTGGGCGAGGACCGTCTCGGAGAGCGCCCGGTTGCGGGAGACGACGTTCCGCGCGACCTCCAGCTCGTCGAGGGCCAGCTCCACGTCGCGGCGGTCGTCGAAGTACGGCTCGAAGCAGGGCCAGTGCTGGACCATCAGCTCCCTGAGCTGCGGCAGCGTGAGGAAGCTCAGCACGTTGTCGTCGGCCGGGTCGAGGAGGTAGCCCTTGCGCCGGGACACCTCCCGTACGGCGACGGCACGCTGCACCCACTCCTGTCCCGCCGGTCCCGCGGCGGCGACCACCCACTCCTCGCCGTGCACGGGTTCGTAGATGGGCCGCAGTACCGCGGCGACGACCGCGCGCAGCCGCTGCTCCACCAGATTCAGCCAGATGTAGGCACGCCCGGCCCGCTGTGCGCGCGTACGGACCTCGTTCCAGGCGTCCGCGCCCCAGTCCAGTTCCGCCCCGATCTCCATCGGTCGCGCCAGGGAGACCGCTCCGGGCGGGATGTCGCCGGACTCCCCCGCATGACCTGCGTCACCGGGGGGCAGCTCCAGCCCTCCCGAGCTCACCCGCGCACCCGCCTTCTCTCCCTTTTCAACGATCAAGGAAGGGTACTCCGCCGACCGGACCAGGTGCAGCAGGATGCACAGGCTCCTTTCTCAACTCCCTTGTTCGTGAGGCTTGTTCCTGGTGCCGACTTCTGCCGGAGTGAGATGGTTCATAGGGATTACGCCCGGTCCTCACCGCGTACCGGCGGGGCGGGAGGAGTCCTGTGGGACCACCGGGAAGGATGACCGGTCCGGGCGACAGGGTGACGCGCCCGGTTGACCCTCCGGGCAAGAAGCGCCAAGAACGCCCCGGGTTCCTAGGTGCTTGCCCTACTTTCGGGGAAGATCTGGCTCAACAGCCCGCTCCACCCGGATCAGAAATGGAAGAGTCCTATCTATGCAGGTCTGGCCGGGACAGACATATCCCCTCGGCGCCACGTACGACGGCGCCGGTACGAACTTCGCGGTCTACTCCGAGGTCGCGCACCGGATCGAGTTGTGCCTGCTGCACGACGACGGATCAGAAACGGCGGTGGAGCTCCGCGAGACCGACGCCTTCGTGCGCCACGCCTACCTGCCCGGCATCATGCCGGGCCAGCGCTACGGCTTCCGGGTCCACGGTCCGTACGAGCCGGAGCGCGGGCACCGCTGCAACTCCGCCAAGCTGCTCCTCGACCCGTACGCGCGTGCGATCAGCGGTTCCGTCGAGTGGGGCGAGTCGGTGTACGGCTATCACTTCGGCAAGCCGGACTCGCGCAACGACATGGACTCCGCCCCCCACACGATGTCCTCGGTCGTCGTCAATCCGTACTTCGACTGGGGCGACGACCGCCGCCCGCGTACCGACTACCACCGCACCGTGCTCTACGAGGCCCATGTGAAGGGCCTGACGATGCTCCACCCGGAGCTGCCCGAGGAGCTGCGCGGCACCTACGCCGGGCTCGCCCATCCGGCGGTGATCGAGCACCTGACCGAACTGGGGGTCACGGCGCTGGAGCTGATGCCGGTGCACCAGTTCGTCAACGACCACCGGCTGGCCGACGCCGGACTGGCCAATTACTGGGGGTACAACACCATCGGCTTCTTCGCCCCGCACAACGCCTACGCGTCGTGGGGCGACCGGGGCGAACAGGTCCTGGAGTTCAAGCAGGCCGTACGGGCGCTGCACCAGGCCGGCATCGAGGTCATCCTCGACGTCGTCTACAACCACACCGCCGAGGGCAGCCATCTCGGCCCGACGCTCTCCTTCCGCGGCCTGGACAACGCGCAGTACTACCGGCTCTCCGAGGACCAGCGCTACTACACCGACACCACGGGCACCGGGAACTCGCTGCTGATGCGCAGCCCGCACGTCCTCCAGCTCATCATGGACTCGCTGCGGTACTGGGTGACCGAGATGCACGTCGACGGCTTCCGCTTCGACCTCGCGGCGACGCTGGCCCGCCAGTTCCACGAGGTGGACCGGCTGTCGTCGTTCTTCGACCTCGTCCAGCAGGACCCGGTGGTCAGCCAGGTGAAGCTGATCGCCGAGCCGTGGGACGTGGGCGAGGGCGGCTACCAGGTGGGGAACTTCCCGCCGCTGTGGACCGAGTGGAACGGGAAGTACCGCGACACCGTACGGGACCTGTGGCGCGGCGAGCCCCGGACCCTGGCCGAGTTCGCGTCCCGGCTGACCGGCTCGTCCGACCTGTACCAGGACGACGGGCGCCGGCCGCTCGCCTCCATCAACTTCACCACCTGCCACGACGGCTTCACCCTGCGCGATCTCGTCTCGTACAACGAGAAGCACAACGAGGCCAACGGCGAGTCCAACCGGGACGGCGAGAGCCACAACCGGTCCTGGAACTGCGGGGTGGAGGGCGACAGCGAGGACCCGGAGATCGTGGAGCTGCGCAACCGCCAGATGCGCAACTTCATGGCCACGCTGATGCTGTCCCAGGGCGTGCCGATGCTCAGCCACGGCGACGAGTTCGCCCGTACGCAGCACGGCAACAACAACGCGTACTGCCAGGACAACGAGGTCTCCTGGGTCCGCTGGCCGGAGCCGGGCGAGAAGACCGACCGGACGATGCTGGCCTTCACCCAGGCGATGGTGTGGCTGCGCCGGGACCATCCGGTCTTCCGGCGCCGGCGCTTCTTCCACGGACGCCCGGTGGAGGGCACGCACGACGACCTGTCGGACATCTCGTGGTTCACCCCGGAGGGTGAGGAGATGACCCAGCAGGACTGGCAGGCGGCGCACGCCAAGGCGATGACGGTGTTCCTGAACGGCCGCGCGATCTCCGAGCCCGGTCCGCGCGGCGAGCGGATCTCGGACGACTCGTTCCTGCTGCTGTTCAACGCGAGCGGGGACGAGCTGGAGTTCAAGGTGCCGGTGAACCACGGGCGGCAGTGGCAGGTCATGGTGGACACGGCGCGGCCGGAGGGTGTGGTGCGGGGGCAGGGCGAGATGGTCGACGCGGGCGAGCGGCTCAAGATGATCGGCCGCAGCATGACGGTGCTGATGCGCCCGGCGTAGGCCTTGTTCGCCAGCAGCGCGGGTCCGGCCGGCGTCCGCGCCAGTCCGGGCGTCCGTCGGGCCTGGCGGGCGCCCGCGCGCCCGGCGGCCCGCGCCCGTCCGCCCGCGCCTGTTCCCCGTTCCGACTTCGCCGTCCTGAGCACGACCACGCCATCCGCCCCCACACCGCGGGCCGCAGGGCCTACGGTGGAGACGGAACACGCGTCACACCCATGACACAGAAGCCGAGAAGCGGGGTACGTACGACCGTATGACGCCCACTGCGACCTACCGGCTCCAGCTCCAGCCGGAATTCCCGTTCTCGGCCGCCGAGAGGGCCGTGCCGTATCTCGCCGCGCTCGGGGTCTCGCATCTGCACCTGTCACCGGTGCTGGAGGCCGTACCGGGCTCCACACACGGCTACGACGTGGTCGACCACTCCGCCGTACGGGCCGAGCTGGGCGGCGAGGAGGGGCTGCGGCGGCTCGCCGGCACCGCGCGCGAGCACGGCCTCGGGATCGTGCTGGACATCGTGCCCAACCACATGGCCGCCGCGCCCGTCCACAACCGGGCCCTGTGGGAGGTGCTGCGGGAGGGCCCCGCGTCGCCGTACGCCCGCTGGTTCGACATCGACTGGGCCGCGGGCGACGGCAAGGTGCTCCTGCCGGTGCTGCCGTCGCCGGTCGGCGACGAGCTGGCGGCGGGGACGCTCCGCGTCGAGGACGGCGCGCTCCACCACGGCGACCGGCGCTTCCCCCTCGCGCCCGGGAGCGAGGAACTGCCGCTGCCCGCACTGCTCGACGCCCAGCACTACCGGCTCGCGTGGTGGCGGCTGGCCCGCACCGAGCTGAACTACCGGCGGTTCTTCACCATCCCCGAGCTGATCGGGGTCCGCGTGGAGGACCCGGAGGTCTTCACCGCCACCCACGCCAAGATCGTCGAGCTGGTACGGGACGGCGTCGTCGAGGGGCTGCGCGTCGATCACCCGGACGGGCTCGCCGACCCGGAGGAGTACCTGCGCCGGCTCGACGAGGCGACCGGCGGCTGCTGGACGGTGGTGGAGAAGATCCTCGCCGACGACGAGGTGCT
This sequence comes from Streptomyces sp. NPDC056987, assembly GCF_042673865.1. Lineage (NCBI taxonomy): Bacteria > Bacillati > Actinomycetota > Actinomycetes > Kitasatosporales > Streptomycetaceae > Streptomyces > Streptomyces sp. NPDC056987. The sequence goes on along the minus strand of NZ_JBHURV010000001.1, from coordinate 110,296 downwards.
CCCCGCCGGGTGGGCGGTCGCCGGCACCACCGGCTACGACGCGCTGCGCCACATCGACGGGGTGTTCACGGACGGGGCGGGCGCGGAGGCCCTGGAGCGGCGCTACCGGGACGTCGCGGGCCCGGCGGGCGACCGCGGAGGCTACTGGCACGGAACCGCCCGGCGCGCCGCGTACAAGGTGGTCTTCCACGAACTGGCCGCCGAGACCGAGTTCCTGGTCCGTACGGCGCGGCGCGTCTGCGCCGCCGACCCCGCGCTGCGCGACCACGCGCCGTGGGCGCTGCGCACGGCGGTCCGCGAGCTGCTGGTCCGGATGCCGGTCTACCGCCCGTACACGACCGCGGGCGGGCCCTGCCCCGAGGCGGCGGAGGCGGCGGTCTCCGAGGAGGCGGTGCGACAGGCGAAGACGGCGTTCGCGGTGGAGCGGGAGGCGACCGCCGTGGACGTGGTGCGGGAGCTGGCGCTGGGCCGGCTCGGCACCGGCGAGGACCAGAGCGAGTTCTGCGCCCGGTTCGCGCAGACCGCGTCCGCGCTGCGCGCCAAGTCGCTGGAGGACACGGCGTTCTACCGCTATGTGCCGCTGCTCTCGGCGAACGAGGTGGGCGGCGACCCGGGCAGCCCGGCGGTGAGCCCGGAGCGGTTCCACGCGTACTGCCTGCGCCTGGCGCGCGACTGGCCCTCCACCGGCACCGTACTGACCACGCACGACACCAAGCGCAGCGCGGACGTACGGGCCGGGATCGCGATCCTGGCCGAGTGCCCCGAGCGGTGGGACCAGTTGCTGGAGCAGGTGGCGGGGGTGGCGGCGCCGGACCCGCAGCTGGCGTGGCAGGCGTGGCAGACGGCGGTCGGTTTCACCCCGGCCGTGGACGGGACGCCGCCGGACGGGGCGCGGATGGTGCCCGCGCTGCTGAAGTCGGTGCGGGAGGCGGGGCTGCGGACGAGCTGGACGGAGCCGGAGCCGCTGTACGAGCAGGCGGTGGCGGCGTTCGTCGAGGCGGGCCCGGCGGGCCCCGGGCGGCGGACGGTCACCGCGTTCAACCGGGCGCTCGCGCCCTACGTACGGGCGAGCGCGCTGGGCGCGGCGCTGGTGCACCTCACCATGCCGGGGGTGCCGGACCTCTACCAGGGCACCGAGCGCGAGTACCTGGCGCTGGTGGACCCGGACAACCGGCGGCCGTTCAGGACGGGCCCGCCCGACGACCGTACGGTGGTCACGACGGCGGCGCTGCGGCTGCGCCGGGAGCGCCCCGAGCTCTTCGCCGAGTCGGGTACGTACACCCCGCTGCACGCGCTGGGCCCGGCCGCCGCGCACGCGCTGGCCTTCGTCCGCACGGGCGCCGCGGTCACGGTGGCGACGCGGCTGCCGTACGGTCTGGAGCGTGCGGGCGGCTGGCGTACGACGGAGCTGCCGCTGCCGCCGGGGCAGTGGCGGGATGTGCTGACGGGGCGTGAGGTCTCGGGGACGGTACGCCTCGCGGAGCTGTGCGACCAGTTTCCGGTGGCGCTGCTGACGGCGGTCTGAGGGGGCTCGCGGGGCCGGTCCCGGGGCCCCGCGCGCGGCCTGTGACCGGAAGTTCGGCGCGCGGCGTTTACAGAGTGACCGAGCCGCGCTACGTTCCGAAATGGGAGCGCTCCCACCCACCCGCCAGTCGCAAGATTGTCATGATCATGCCGAAGGGACCCGCATGACCCGCATGATGAAACGCCCCCCACCGTGGCTGTCGCACCCCCGCAGAGCCGTACTCCTCGCGCTTCTCGCCGTGCTCCCCGCCCTGCTCCTGGTCGTCACGGACAGCGAGCCGTCGTCCGCACACGGCACCCCGATGAAACCCGCCAGCCGCACCTTCATGTGCTGGCGGGACGGTCTCACCAGCACCGGCGAGATCAAGCCCGTCAACCCCGCGTGCAAGGCCGCGGTCGCGGAGAGCGGCACGACCCCGCTCTACAACTGGTTCTCCGTACTGCGCTCCGACGGCGCCGGACGGACCAAGGGGTTCATCCCCGACGGCCAGTTGTGCAGTGGCGGCAACGCCACGTTCAGCGGCTTCAACAAGAACCGGAGCGACTGGCCGCTCACCCACCTGACCTCGGGCGCGTCCCTCGACTTCTCGTACAACGCGTGGGCCGCGCACCCCGGTTGGTTCTACGTGTACGTCACCAAGGACGGCTTCGACCCCACGAAGACGTTCACCTGGGACGACCTGGAGTCCACACCGTTCCTGACGGTCGACCACCCCCAGGTCACCGGCAGCGTCGGCACTGTGGAAGGCGCGTACAAGTGGACCGGCAACCTGCCGACCGCCAAGAGCGGGCGCCACATCATCTACATGGTGTGGAAGCGTTCGGACAGCACCGAGACCTTCTACAGCTGCTCGGACGTGGTCTTCGACGGCGGCAAGGGCGAGGTGACCGGCATCGGTGAGCCGGGCAGCCCGAACGACCCGCCGACCGACCCCACGGCCACCTGCACCGCCACCCGCAGGACCACCGGTTCCTGGTCGGGCGGCTACCAGGCCGAGATCACCGTCAAGAACACCGGCGCCAACCCGATCCTGGGCTGGATGGTCGAGTTCACCCTGCCGTCCGGCCAGAAGGTCGACAGCCTCTGGAACGGCAACGCCACCTACGGCGGCCAGGAGGTGATGGTCCACAACGTCGACTGGAACGGATCCCTGGCGGCCGGCGCCTCCACCACCTTCAGTTACGTCGCCTCGGGCGGCCCGCCGGACACCGCCACCTCACCACCCTGCTCCGTGCACTGACCGGCACGCCCGCGCGCCGACGGGCGTCCCCACACACCGACAGGCGCACCCGCACACTCCGGTGTCCGGCCCCCACCCGGACACCGGACACCACCCGGCCCGCCGTCACACCCCCCACACCGGACGGCGGGCCGGGCCCGGACGACAGCACGGAGCCCGGCGGCATCGACCCTAGTGGGAGGAGAGCCGGAAGCTCATCTGACCGAAGGTCACCATGTCCCCGTCCCGCACGACGACGGTCGAGGTGACGCGCCGTCCGTTGACGGTCGTGCCGTTGGTCGAGCCGAGGTCGCGCAGGACCCATCCCCCGCCCTGCATGCTCAGTTCGGCGTGCAGCCGCGAGACCGTGTCATGGCTGAGCCGCAGCCCGTTGACCGGGTCGCGGCCGATCCGCAGCGGATACGGGCCCGGCTGCGGCAGCAGCAGTTTCGGCAGCCGCTCCGCCTGCCACACCCTGCTCAGCCGGTGCGAGAACGCGGATATCCGGCCGACCGCCGCGAACAGCCCCCGGGACCAGCGGCCTTCGGCCTCCAGATCCGCGGTGAGCGGCTTCAGTTCATCGACTCCGCGGGCGGCGAGCGCCAGGTCCGTCCGGCGGATAAAGGTGTCGTGCGAGAGCTTGCCCTGCGCCACGCCATCCCTGAGCACCGCCAGGACACGGTCACGCTCGGTGTCGGAGAGCCTTGCGGGATACGCCCGGGACTCGAAGGAGGACGTCACGGAGGTGATTCTCCTGCCGACGGCCCTGGCCTGTCCAGATGGTCCGTACCTCCCGCAGGGGCGCCACGACCACCCGATTCCCTCTGATCACCAGGCTGTGGGCCGTCTCCCTTGCCACCATGGGGGGTGTCACCGTCACAGAACCGTGACGGACGGTGCCGACGACAAGGGGGAACCACCCGTGCAGTTCGAGGTGTGGGCGCCGAAGGCGCAGGAACGGGTCGACCTCCAGCTGGGGGGAACGGCGCCCGTCGTCCTGCCCATGGAGCGTGACCAGGGCAGACCCGGCTGGTGGACCGCCGAGACGGCCACCGTGCCGCCCGCCGGGACGCGGTACGGCTTCTCGCTCGACGGCGGCCCCGTGCGGCCGGATCCGCGCTCCCGCCGCCAGCCGGAGGGCCCCGACGGCCGCAGCGCCGTCGTCGACCAGGCCGCGTTCGACTGGCGCGTCCCCTGGCCGGGACGGCCGCTGCCCGGCGCGGTCCTGTACGAGCTGCACATCGGCACGTTCACCCATGAGGGCACCCTCGACGCGGCGGCGGCGCGGCTCGCGCCCCTGGCCGAGCTGGGGATCACCCATGTCGAGCTGATGCCCGTGTGCCCCTTCCCCGGGACCCACGGGTGGGGGTACGAGGGGGTGTCGCTGTGGGCGGTCCACGAGCCGTACGGCGGCCCCGAGGCGCTCAAGCGATTCGTCGACACGGCGCACGGCCTGGGGCTGGGCGTCGTGCTCGACGTCGTCCACAACCACCTGGGCCCCGCCGGCAACCATCTGCCCGCGTTCGGCCCGTACTTCACCGACACGCATCACACCCCGTGGGGCGCCGCCGTCAACCTCGACGCGCCCGGCTCGGACGAGGTGCGCGCCTATCTGCGGGAGAGCGCCCTGGCCTGGCTGCGGGACTTCCGGCTCGACGGGCTGCGCCTCGACGCGGTGCACGCGCTGGCCGACCACCGGGCGCTGACCTTCCTCGAAGAGCTCTCCACGGCGGTCGACGCGCTCGCCGCCGATCTGGGCCGTCCGCTCTTCCTGATCGCCGAGTCCGACCTCGGCGACCCGCGCACCACCCGGCCGCGCGGGGAGGGCGGCCTCGGGCTGCACGCGCAGTGGAACGACGACTTCCACCACGCCCTGCACACCGCGCTCACCGGCGAATCCCAGGGCTACTACGCCGACTTCGCCCGCGCGCCGCTGGCCGCGCTGGCCAAGACGCTCACGCACGTCTTCTTCCACGACGGCACGTACTCGACGTTCCGGGGCCGTACGCACGGCCGCCCCGTCGACCGTACGAGAACACCCGCGCACCGGTTCCTCGGCTACGCCCAGACCCATGACCAGATCGGCAACCGGGCGCTCGGCGACCGGCTCTCGGCGACCCTCTCCCCCGGGCTGCTCGCCTGCGCGGCCACCCTCGTACTGACCGGGCCGCACACGCCAATGCTCTTCATGGGCGAGGAGTGGGGCGCGGCCACGCCCTGGCAGTTCTTCACCGACCACCCCGATCCGGTCCTCGCGGAGGCCGTACGCAGCGGCCGGCGCCGGGAGTTCGCGGCGCACGGCTGGGCGGCCGAGGAGATCCCGGACCCGCAGGACCCGGCGACCCGCGAGCGCTCCTGCCTGGACCGCTCGGAACAGAGCCGCGCGCCGCACGCCCGCCTGCTGGCCTGGCACCGGGAACTGATCGCCCTGCGCCACGCCCACCCGGACCTGGCGGATCCGGACCTCGCGGCGGTGCGCGTCGCGTACGACGAGGGGGCGCGCTGGCTGGCGTACCGCAGAGGGGATCTGCGGATCGCGGTGAACCTCTCCGGGCGGGAGGCCGGGATCCCGTTGGACGGCGGGTCCGGGAACGGCGCCGGGCGGGTGCTCGCCGCGTGGGAGCCGGTGGCGGCGCCGGGGGCGGACGGGGTGCTGCGGCTGCCGCCGGAGTCGTGCGTGGTCCTGGCCGACCGCTGAGCTTCCCGGGCCGGCCGCTGGGGGGACGCGGCCCCCGGCGGCCGGCCCACCGCACGCCTCGCCTAGCCGACCCGGTCCCGGCGGAACAGGGCCGTCCACAGGAACGGTTCGCCGAAGTGGGGGGACTCGGGCGGCTCGTCGTTCATGCGGCGGATCTCGACCTCCGTGAGGTCACCGAAGATCCGGCGCAGGGACTCCGGCGCGTAGGCGAGGCCGCCGTGCAGGCCGGGCCCGCCGGACGGGCCGGACGGCCGGTAGAAGGCCGCGTCGGGGAGTTCGGAGCCCATCCGCCCGCCGGCGAAGCAGGTGAGGGCGAGATGGCCGCCGGGGGCGAGGAGCCGGTCGACCAGGGCGAGATAGCTGACGCGCCGGTGGGGCGGCAGGTGGTGGAAGCAGCCCGAGTCGTGGATCAGGTCGTACGGGCCGCCCAGCGCCTCCGCGCCGAGGGCGAAGGCGTCACCGAGGTGGAACCGGATATCGGCACCGGCCTCGCGGGCCCGCTCCCGTGCCCAGTCGACGGCCGCCGGGGAGAGGTCGACGGCGTCCACCCGGAAGCCCCGGGCGGCGAGATGGAGGGAGTTACGGCCGGGGCCGCACCCCAGGTCGAGCGCGCGCCCCGGTCCGCCGACCAGGCCCCGGTCGAGGTACGAGACCAGGCTCTCGTCCGGTTTCGCCACGAAGAACGGCACCGGCCTGTCCCGGTCCGCGTAGAAGGCGTCCCACCAGCCGGCCGCCCCGGCCGTCCAGCGATCGGCCTCCGGCGCGAACAGGCCGTCCAGCAGCCTCAGCACATCCTCGACGGTGTGTATGTCCCGGTCCATCAACTCCCCTTCCGTCATGGGGAAACCGTGCCATCGGAAGCTGGAGAAGGCCAGGTCGGGACCGGTTCCGGGAGGAGGGGCGGGCCGCGCGGGCGGGGGCGGTACGGCCGTACGGGAAGCCGGGAAGCTCCCCGTACCGGACCCCCCGTACCACTGCCTCCCGCACCCCGCGGGTCCCCGTCAGCGGGCCCTTTCCGGCTGCTCGACGATCGCCGTCTCGCGCGAGGTGTTGTCGGGCCGGCCGTGCTACTCCGGGTCCAGCCGTTCCAGGAGTTCCTGGAAGTCGTCGCCGACGACGATCCGCAGCCCCTCGCCGTCGTCGTCCGCCTCGCTGAGCTGCGTGAGCGTGCCGCCGCGCCACCAGTAGACGTACGGGCTGATGGCGCCCGGCGTGTCCTCGTACCCGGAGGCGGCGAAGGACGCCATCGCGTTCAGGGAGGGGATCATCGTCCTGTCCCGGATGACGTGGAAGGCGAGCTGGTGCCGGAAGGGGAGCGCGACAAGCGCGCCGTCCCGCGTGATCCGCCCGCCGGTGACCTGCCGTACGACCGTCTCCAGGGCCAGGACGCGGCTGGCGGTGTAGAAGGAGTCGCCGAGGATCACCTCGAACCGCATCCCGTCGGGGCCCTTGTCCTTGACCGTCTCGCGCCCCTCGATGGGCAGGTCGCGCAGATTGCGCAGCGCGCGCTCGCGGAGGTCCTTCACCTCGCCCAGCGGCTCCAGTGCCTCGTCGGTGAGCATCATGACGCTCTCCGGCAGATCGAGCGCGAGCACCTCGTACAGCCCCGGGGCGACCGAGCGCGCGTACCCGAACGTCTGGGCGTCGAGGCCGTCCTCGCTGATCACCCGGGGGTAGAGCTGGGCGCGGATCTGCTCGGGCGGCAGGGTGTCGAGCGCGGACGGGCCGTCCATGGTGCGCAGCACCATGCCCGCGTGCCGGCGCGCGAGATCGCCCCAGACACGGGGCCCGCGGTCGTCGTTGTGGCAGACGGCGGCGAGGTTGCCCAGCCCGAACTGGCGGCCGGAGCTGTCGGTCACCATGTCGGCGTAGAGCGTGACCTCCAGGCCGTGCTCCGCGAACGCCTCGCGGACCTGGCCGCGGAAGAGCGCGGCCTCGTCCACCGAGAAGAACGAGAACGCGGGGTCCCGGGGCGTGTCACGTCCGTCACGCCTCGGCCCTCGCCGGAACAGCCCCACACCATCGCCTCCGCCCGTGTCCATCCCGCGTCGTAACTTTCCTGCCGGACTCCCCGGAAAACACCGGTCCCGGGGGATCACGTGAGCGACCCGGGATCGCCCGGCGGGCGATCCCGGCGACGGCCGGGCCGATCCCCGCGCTCGTCCCCCTGCGGCCGTCCCCCGTGATCGTCCGACTACCGATGCTAGTCCCCGGGTGTGACAACGCGGCGACCACGGTCCGCGCACGCGCCGTACCGCCTTGCCAGGCAAGGAGTCATACGTATAACTTCTCCCTATGTCCCCTCTCGCTCTCGTCACCCTCGTCGTCGACGACTAGGACTACGACTACGCATCGCCTTCTACACCCGGGCCCTCGGCTTCGAACTGGTCGAGGACACCGACCGCGGGGACGGCTCCCGCTGGGTCGTGGTCCGCCCACGCGCCCTGCCCGGCGACGCCGGTCCGGGGACCGGTCTGCTGCTGGGGCGCGCCGAGGACGACGCGCAGCGCGCGAGCATCGGCGCGCAGACGGGCGGGCGGGTCGGGTTCTTCCTGTACACCGACGACTTCGCCCGCGACCACGCCCGCATGCGCGCCGCCGGGGTCCGCTTCGTGCGGGAGACCCGCCAGGAGCCGTACGGAACGGTGGCGGTCTTCGAGGACCTGTACGGCAACCTCTGGGACCTGCTCCAGCCCGCGTAGCGGCGGCCCCCGGAGGAAGGGCACGGAGCAAGGGCACAGGGCCAGGTCACGGGCGAGGTCACGGGGGTGGTGCGCGCGGGGCCGCGCGGGGCGGTACCTTCGTGCTGCCGAAATCCGGCGCGCCCCGGCCGGGTTCACGGCGGGCGCGGACCGGACCAGCCAGGAACGAAGGGGGCCGGCCCATGGGCCTGGCGCAGTTGCACTACACCTCGGTCCCCGCGGGCCAGGACGGGCCGGGCTCCGGCTTCGTCTCGGTCACCCCCGGCATACCCGGGCCGCTGCTGGACGAGGCGGAGCGGCTGCTCGCGTACGAACCGCCCGAGGACGCCCCGCCACACCCCACGGCCGCCGAACTCGCCGCGCTGCCCCAGGCGTTCAGCCACAGCGTGCTCGCCGACGGCAGCCGGCTCCTGGCCCGTACCGTCCCCACGGGCGCCGGAACGGGGCCCGGCACCGGCGCCCACACCCATGCCGTGCTGCTGCCCGTGGGCTCCGGGCTGCCCGGTGGCGGTCTGCCCATCTCGGCCTGGAATTCGGTACGTTGGGCCGCCTCCGCGCCGGAGAGCGCGACCCCGGCGCCGCTGGAGGCCCTGCCGCCGCTGGGGCTCTTCGGCCGGGACGTGCTGGCCGGGTTCGCCGCCGCGCGCGCCCCGTGGCTCGCGGGGTTCTTCGCGGGGCTGCGGGAGCAGGCCGGGGCCGGCGCGGCCACCGGGTCCGGCGATGACGGGTACCCGCGGATCGTCCTGGTCGAGCGGAGCAGCTCCGATGTCGCCCAGTGGATCGCGCTGGCCTGCGCCGTCCTGCCGCGCGACCACGCCGAGGCGCTGACGTTCACCACGTACACCCGCCGGCCGCGGGCGGCCCGCCGGCGGATCGTCGGGGTGCTCCCGGACGGCGCGCGGGAGCTGACCGACGCGGACCACGGATGCCGGGTGCTCGACTGCACCGGCCGGCCGCCCGCCCCGACGGCTCCGGCGGCGTTTCACGGTGCCGCGTCGCCCGGGGCCGCGCATGTCCCGTACGTCTGGGGTGAGATCGCCGCGCGCGTCTGGCTCGGCAGGGCGCCCGAGGTCTTCACGGACGCGGCGGCGCTGCCGGGCGGTGTCCTCTCCCCCGGCGCGCTGGCCTGCGTCGCGCTGTGCGCGGATGTCACGCTGGGCCCGGAGGGCCGTACGGAAGCGGCGGCATGGGCGTACGAACAGATCAGGACGCTGGCCCCCGAGCGGCTGCACCGGCTCGTCGAGGCGCTCGCCGCCCCCGCCGAGGACCGCCGGACGCCGGCCGAATGCGCCGCCCTGGCACGGCTGTTCACCGCCCTCTGCGACCGGGCACGGCTGACGGGCCGGGACGGCGACCGGGCGGCGGCCACCCTCGGCGTCCTCGGCGCGCTCGTGCTGACCACGGCGGTCCGGATGGACGGCGCGCCCCACGAACCGCTCCCCGAGGCCGAGTTGTCCGCGCTCCCCGAGGATCTCCGGCGGCGGCTGGCGGCTGAGCTGGCCCCCGGCATCCTCGCGGGCATCGCGGACGACACCGCGCCGGACATCGCCCGCCCCGTCGGGCTCCTGCGGATCGCGGGCATCCTCGGCGTGGACTGCGCGGAGCCGCTGCCCGGCCTCGCCACCCGGCTGGCGCGCACCCTGGCCGCCGATCCGGACACCGGCCGCGTCCCGGCCGTACGCACCATGCTGGAGGACCACTTCGAGCTGCGCACCGCGCTGCTCGGCGCGCTCGACACACGGGCGGCCGAGGATCCCGTCGCCGCCGCGCGGCTGCTGGGCGCGGTCGGCCTCCCCCTCGGCGCGGTCCAGACGCTGCCGCATCTGCGGATGTGCGCGGGCGCCCCCTGGGTACCCGAGGCCGGCGGCGACGGGCTGACCGCGCTGCACGCCGCGCTGCGGACCGGCGGCGTCTCGGCGTTCACCGATCCGCTCGTGCTGCGCACCGCGGTCCGGCTGGTGTGGGACGGCTCCGCGCCGACCGCGGGCGAGGCGCGGCGGCTGCTCGGCGAGACGGGCTCGGACGCGCACCGCGCGGCGGGCACCTGGACCACGCTCGTCAGGGCGGCGCTCGACAGCCCGGCCGGTGACCCGGACGCCCCGGACCTCGCGCACGATCTGCTGCGCTGCTTCCCCGACACACTGGAGCCGCGGGTACGCGGTGCGCTGCTGCTCCTCGACTTCGTCGGCGGTCTGGGTTCCGGCCGGGCCGACCCGCCGTGGACAGATCGGGCGCTGTCCCTGCTGCGCGACGCCGAGCCGGTGGAACCGACCCTGCGGGCCCGGGTGTTCGAGACGCTGGGGCGCCAACTGCTCTCGGAGGACCGGCCGGAGGGCGAGCTGTACACGCTGATCCACTGCGGCGAGCCCGCGCTCCTCACGGCGTACGCGACGGCGGCCCAGGAGCCCGGCGTACCCGAGCGGCTGCGCATGTCCCCCGCGTACGCCGCCCACTGCTTCGTCGCGTGGAGCTCGCTCCCCGGCGCGAGCGCGGAGTGGGACCGGACCCGTATCCCACTCCTCGACAAGGTCCTGCGGCCGGTGGTGCGCGCGCTGCCCGACGCGGACATCGCCGCCGTCGAGCGGCGCCTGGAACAGGTGGGGACCCACCGCGCCGAGGAGTTCCGCGCCTGGAACCGGCCCACGGGCGCGCTCGGCCGACTGGGCCGGCGCCTGGGCACCCTCGGCCGGCAGCGCTGAGCGGCGCGGTGCCCGCGCCGCTCCCCGTACTGCTGCCGACGCCGCGAAAGAAGGCGATCCGTTCCTGGATCCGCGGCTATCGATCACTGGCACGGAAAGGATCCACCCGAGGAATCGGTACTTACGTACACACGGGGTCGGGGGGTGCGAGTGCCGAGGGACGGGGGCGAGACCCACAACGAGTTGGGTGGCACCGTGCACGGCGCGGTCGTCCAGGCAGGTGTCGTGCACGGCGGTATCCACATCGATACGGAGAGCAGCTCTGCCGGGCGGACGCCCTGGCAGCTTCCCCCGCTCGTGCGGGTGGTCGACCGGTCATCGGAGCTGGCGGCACTGGAACGTCATCGTGCCCGCGCCACGGAGGAGGGGCGGTCGGCGCTGGCCTCGGTGAGTGGACTGGGCGGAGTCGGTAAGACCACTGTCGCGCTGAGGTGGCTGCACGCTCTGCGGCTGCAGTTTCCGGGCGGCCAGCTCCACGCGGACCTCGGGGCTCAGTCGCCGGACGGACCGGAGCATCCGGGAGAGGTACTCGGGCGCTTCATTCGCGCCCTGGGTGTCCCCGCGCGGCAAGTCCCCGCGGTGCTGGCCGAACGGACCGCGCTGTACCGGTCGTTGACCGCGAACCGACGCCTGGTGGTACTGCTCGACGACGCCGCGACCGCGGCCCAGGTCCGACCGTTGCTGCCTGCGGGCGGCAGCGTCACCGCGGTGACCAGCCGCAGACGGCTGACAGGGCTGGCGGTCGACGGCTGCTATGCCGTCCACCTGGAACCACTCGCCCCCGAGGCGGCCGTCGAACTGCTCTCGGACACCCTGTCGGACGGGCGGGTGACCGAGCAGCCCGATGACGCGCGCACCCTGGTCGAGTTGTGCGCCGGGCTGCCATTGGCCGTTCGTGTGGCCGGTGCCCGGCTCGCGGCACGCCCCGAGCGGCGTATCAGCACGATGGTCCGCGCGCTCACCGAGGAGCATCGGCGACTGGAGGCGCTGGCCATCGACGGCGACCACAACGTCAGAGCGGCACTGGATCTGTCATATCAGGCATTGCCTCCTGCGGCTGCCCGCCTCTACCGGTTGCTGGGGCTGCACTTCGGCCGGGAGTTCGACGGCTCGGTGGCCTCGGCGTTGCTCACCGCGGAGGGGGAGGCGACGGAGTCGCTGGAAGCCCTCCATGACGCGAGCCTGCTCATCGATGCCGCGGGAGAACGTCACCGCTTTCACGATCTCGTACGACTGCATGCCGCCGCCAAGGCGGTGAAGGACGAATCACCGCAGGAGCGTGTCAAGGCGAGGCGCCGTATCGCCGATCACTACCTTGCGAGCGCCACCCGCGCCGAGGAGATCATCGATCCCCAGCACCGGACCATGGCCCGGGACTACGGGGCCGGACCAGTGGTCGTCGCGGATGTGGGCCTCGACTCCGAAGCCGCTCTGGACTGGCTGGAGCGTGAGTTGCCCAATCTGATGGCCCTGATCCACCAGGCTCGTTCCGCCGGGTTCCCGACCGTCTGCTGGCAACTTGCCGATGCCTTGTGGCCGCTCTTCCTCCGGCGGAAGTTCCACGACGACTGGCGCGCCGCGCATCAGGAAGGTCTGGCAGCGGCACGGGACCTGGAGGACGAGGCGGCTGAGTGCCGGATGCTCACCTCCGGTGGGGTGGGGGAACTCGGTTCCGGGAACCTGGACCGTGCCCTGGAGATGTTCGAGCAAGCGGCACGGCGGTTCCTCGAACACGGTGACCGGCTCGGTCATGCCCGCACGCTCAACTACCGCGGTCTCGCTCTCCAGCGGCTCGGGCGCCCGGACGAGGCCGCGAAGTTCTTTCTGCGCGCCGCCACGGAGCTGTCGGCGAACGGCGACAAGCGGGCCGCCGGGCTCGCCCTCCTCAACCTCGCCGATGTCGCGCTCGCCTCAGGGCAGGCCGAGGAGGCAGTCCGCCAGGCCGGTCTCGCCCACACCACGCTTCGGGAAGCGGACGACACGTACAACGCCGCCCGCGCGGCCACACTCCTGGGCCGTGCGCATCTCGCTCTGAACCGGCTCGACCGGGCAGCGGAGCTGCTGTCCTCAGCGCTGGTGACGCTGCGTGGCATGGCGGCGAACTACGAGATCGCCCGCGCCGTCGGGAGCCTCGCCGAGCTCTCCGAGCGACGCGGGCAGACGCACCTCGCCCGGAACCACTACCGGGAGGCGCTGGACCTCTACTCCTCCGTGGGCCGGTCGCACTCGGACGAAGCCGAGGCGACCCGATACCGGCTCGGGCAGCTGGAGCGCGACGAGTCCTGAACCCGAGTCCGCAGAAGGGGTACGACCGCGGAACCCAGAGCGGTGGCGGGCAGCCCGGCCACCAGACAGGAATGAGCCAGCGAGGCCACCATCTCCCACTCCCTGTCAGGCTGCCCCGGTCCGCCGGCAATCAGCTCAAGTACGTGGCCTCCCGAAGAGAGACCGACCCAGCAGCGAAGACCGTGATGCACCGCCACGACCAGAGCGCCCGGACACGCCGCGGCCAGCTGAGCGGCCTCCCGCGCTCCCGCACCGTGCTCGATCAGCACGTCGCCGAACACAGGCCACCGTCCCCGGGCGGATCCCCGGACCCTGACGTGCTCGTCCACGGACAGCGTCCCGGACTCCCGGTTCACCAGCACGGTCCGAACCCGGTGTGCCGGACCGCGGACACCGGTGGCCACGGGCACCACCGTATGGGACACCAGAGCAAGGAGCGTCATCGCGGCGCCACCCTGCCGGATTCGTCGTGCCGCACCACCAGCGGGAGGCGCGCCGGTTCCGTGGTCGTCCGTACGGCGGGTGCCCGCAGGTGGAGCTTCCGGTAGAGCAACGCACGCATCCTGCGCGCGAACCGGCCGGGTTCCGACGTGATCCGGGCCGCGACCCGCTCGTACCGATGCGAACGACGGGTCGCGGAACTCCGTTTGAGCTGCGGGCACACCGGACGGTCTCCGTGCAGTCTCGGTGCGAACGACATGAGCTCGGCCATCGGCGAGCTCGGGTCCACGCCGGCGTCGGAGCGGCCCGCCATCAGCACCGGCGCACCGGTCATCGCACCGTAGAGCGAGACCGAGCCGTGATCGCCCACGATCCGGTCGGCGGCGATGACCGCTCCGGCCCAGTCCGCGCGCGGACTGACCAGGATCAGGCCGGAGCGCGTCAGCTCGGCGAGCCAGGTACGGACCTGCAAGTCGCCGTGCGCGTTCCAGACATGCGGATGGAGGAGCGCGGCAATCCGGAACTCGTCCCGGGGCAGTTCGGTGACCAGCCGTTCCAGCGTGTCCCACCCCTGTCCCAGAAGTGAGTCGGGCCCCCAGGTGGAACAGGCGAGGACCAGTTGCTGCCGGGCCCCGACGCCCAGTGCCTGCCGGTACAACGCCCTGAAGGCAAGGCTCACGGCGATGCGGTCGAAGCACGGGTCGCCCACCACTTCCGCCGCTGCCAGAGCCTCGGGGCATTCGTGGCCGAGCCTGGCCAGCTCTTCGTGATGGGCCAGCACGATGGTCTCGGGCACCACCGCGCCGTCCCGCACCAGCCGCTGCCTGCTGAGGCCGTAGACACTCCGATGCGCCACCGGGCGGCCGCGCTGCGCGACTGTGGTGATCTTGTTGTGCCCGGCGCCGTGCGGAAGCACGACGACGGGCGCCATCAGGTCGTGCAGGCTGCCATGGCCGGCGGCCAGCGCGAGGTCGAAATGCGTCTGTACCGCCTGGCTCCACGGCAGTACGAGGCCGCCCAGCCGGTCGAGGAACTCGCTCACCCCGTTACTGAACACGTCGGGTGCCTGGGTGAAGACGATCTGCACCCTTATGTCGCCTTCGAGCAGACGTATCGCGTCGAGTAATCGCTGACCCGCGATCACGGTGTGCACCACGACCAGGACTCTTCTGCGAGTCCGGCGAGTGGCCCAGCGCTCGACATCCAGACGCATCGGCACATGCCGCCCATGCGGCTCCGGCACTGTCACGCTCATCGTTGTCGTCCCCCCGGTTCTTCCTTCGTGGCCTTGGTGGCCTTGGTGGCCGCGACCTTTCGCGGCCGCTGAAAGGGGGATGCCCGGAGAGCTGGACGGAGGACTTGCAGGAACCCTGCACTCCGGTGGGACGGCAAAACACCTGTGCCCGTGCGCCTGTCGCGCTTCAGTGCGCCTCTGTCTCCACCCCTGACTCCATGGATCGGCCGTAGAACAGTGGTGCGCGTCACATGAACGTGGGGGACGTCGCCGAAGGCCGTGGGAAGAAGCACACCCGTCGGGGGTAGTGGTGGAACTTCTTGCTCTGGGACCTCTTGAACTCTGGCACGACCAGCAGCAGTACCAACTCGGATCACCGAAGGAACGCTGTGTGCTGGCCGTGTTGCTGCACGCCCGCGGCGAACCGGTCACGAGGGACACCCTGATGGACCGGGTCTGGGACGGCGAACCGCCTCCGACGGCCGTGGACACACTGCACAGTTACCTCTCCCGGCTGAGGCGACGGCTGCGCCGGGCGGTCGGCGACGACAAGGCGCTGGTGCATCGGCCGTCCCCCCGGCTGTACCAACTGCGTGCCGATCCGGACGACATCGACCTGCTGCGTTTCCAACGGCTGCGTTCGGACGCGGTGGCCGCGGCCGCCCGGGGCGAACGACAGCTGGCCATCGGGCTGCTGCGGACCGCCGAGGCTCTGTGGCGGAGCGAGCCGCTGACCGAGTTCGCCGAAACCTCCTGGACACAGGCGGCACGTTCCCGGCTGGTCGAGGACCACCGCCGGGTGCGCGAGGAACGGATCCGTCTGGAGATGGAGTTGGGCCGGCACGCGGATCTGGTGGGCGAACTCCGGGAACTCGCCGCACAGCATCCTTTCGCCCAGCAGGTGATCAGTTCCCTGATGCTGGTCCTGTACCGCTCCGGACGTCACGAGGAAGCGCTCGCCGTCTACCGGAACACACGCGCGCGATTACATGAGAGCCAGGGCATCGAGCCGGCCTCGGAACTTCAGCAGCTTCACCTCCGCATACTCGAACAGGACCGTGGCCTCCTGCGGACAGAGACCGGCCCCACGGATCTGGCCCCGCCTCCGGAACCCCGCAACTGCTTGCCGCGCGACATCCCGGATTTCACCGGGCGGGTCGGCGAACTGCGTATCCTGCTCGCCGGTTCCGCGGCCGGGGACGGCGCGACGACCGCTCTGCCGGTCACCGTGATCCACGGAATGCCCGGCATCGGGAAGACCGCCCTGGCCGTGCATGCCGGGCACCAGTTGGCCACGGCCTATCCGGACGCCCAGTTCTACGTGGACATGCGGGGCTACAGCGGTCAGCAGCCGCTCGATCCGTCGGAGGCCCTGGCCAACTTGCTGCACGCGGCCGGATGGCCCGGTGAGCTGCCGGCCATGACGGACGAACGAGCGGCCAGATGGCGCGAGTGGACCGCTCGGCGTCGTGCGCTTGTGGTCCTCGACAACGTGCGGGACGCCGCTCAGGTCAGACCTCTGCTGCCCGGCTCCCCCACCTGCTGTGTTCTCGTGACCACCCGGAGCCGGCTGGCCGGGCTGGCCGGAGCCATGTCCCTGTTCGTGGACACCTTGTCCAGGGAGGAGGCAGCGGCTCTCTTCACCCGGATCGTCAGCACGTCAAGAGTGTCCAGCGAGCCACGGAACCTGCGGCGGATCGTGGACGCGTGTGCGTGCCACCCCTTGGCGCTCCAAGTCCTGGCGAGCCGCTTCCGCCACCGGGACTCGTGGGACCTGCAGTATCTGCTCGACCGGCTGGAGCACGCGACCAGCCCTCTCCAGGAGTTCGACGCGCTGATCAGCGCGGTGTTCCAGTTCTCGTACCGGGAACTGGGCACCCCCACGCGAGAGCTGTTCCGCCTCCTCGCCCTGCACACCGGCTCCGACATCACCCTCCAGGCGGCCGCCGCGCTGACCGGCCCGGACCTCGGAACGGAGCCCGGACTGCTGGAGCGATGCATCGAGGAACTGCTCGACTCCAGCCTTCTGGAGGAGCCGGTCCGCGGACGCTACCGGCTGCACGATCTCACCCGGGCCTACGCCCTTCAGGTCAGCTTCCGCACGGATTCGGAGGCGGTCCGGCGTGCTGCGGCCGACCGTCTCCTCGCCCACTACGCCACCACCGCGTACCGGGCCGACCTGCTTGTCCATCCTCATCGCCGGGTCCTGCCCCTGTCCCTTCCCCCGGAAGCGGAGCCACTGCGCACACCGGTGTTCTCCGACGCGGACGGGGCCTCGGTGTGGCTGTCCATGGAACGCGCCAATCTCGTCGCGGCCGCGCGCACGGCTGCCGCCGAACACCCGGAGTACGCCGCGCTGTTCCCGCACGTCCTGGCGAGATGCCTCAAGCTGTGGGGCGCGTGGGACATCGCGGCCGAACTCTTCGACGCGGCCGTACCGGGCCTGCGTTCGTCCGGCGACCGTTCCGTACTCGCCCGGACCCTGACGGACCACGCGGATCTGCTGGCGCAGCGCAACCACGGTGAGGCTCTGCGGTGCGCGACCGAAGCCCTTTCGATCTACGCGGAACTACGCGACGCGCACGGACGTGCCGACGCCCTTTTCCAGTCGGGCCGTGCCCACCTCGCGGCGGGCCACGGCGACACCGCGTTGCGTGACCTGGAACAGGCGCTGAAGCTGTACCGCGAGGTCGGCGACCGTTCCGGGGAGGCCGACTGCCTCAATGTCGAGGGAGTGGTCCTGTTCTACGCGGGGCGGTACGACGAGGCCCTCCACAAGGTCCAGCTGATGGAGGCGATCTACGAGAAGTTGCCCGACCCGCACGGACTGGCGCAGGCCCTGAACAACCGGGGCGAACTGCACTTCCTCCAGGGGCGGTACGCCGACGCCCGTGACTGCTACGAACGCTCGCTGGTCCTGATGCGGCAGCACGGCGGGCGGGTCGACCTGGCGATTCTCTCGACCAATCTCGGCGCCGTGCACCAGGCCATCGGGCAGAGCGACCAGGCACTCGCCTACTTCCAGAGGGCGCTCGCCGCCCATCGAGCCAGCGGCGACGCCCTGGGCGAGGCCGACGTGCTGATCAGCATGGGGACGGCCTATGCCCGGTCGGGGCGCCGGGGCGAGGCCCTGCTGCATCTCACCATGGCGGAACAGGTTGCCACCAGCATCGACAATCCGTACGAGAGACTGCGCGCGTTGACCGGCGCGGCGGACGTCCAGCGTGAATCGGGGCGGCTCGACACCGCGGCCAAGGGCTACGAGCAGGCTCTTGAGGTGGCTGGGCGCATCAACTTCCCCATGGGCTCCGCACATGCGCTCGCGGGGCTCGCCCGAACTGCCTCTCTGTCCCCCCGCCCCGCCGAGCGGGCCGCCGAGTACGGCGAACAGGCCGTCGCGCTCTATCGCAGCCTGGGCGCGGAAGCAGAGGCGGAGAAGCTGATCCAGTTCCTGACGACGCACAGATCGACCGGCTCCTGAGCCCCCTCCCAGGAGCCGGCACTTTCCTCCCGGCTTTGTCAGCCGGGAACACCGCTACCGATGGTCCGCGACGGGATCACCACATCCAGCGGAGCACAGCCGGCGCCATGTAGGCGACAGCCAGGACCTGGACAGTAGCGATGTACAGCTTGTGAAACTTCACTTTGCTCCTTGCAACTAGTGCTTTGACACGGCCGACGTGATGATCATGTCGGCTCGGGCAAAACCTAGTTGTGCCGTCGCCCGACCGGAGCAGGTTTCGCTCGCATGTCCTGCGAATTCCTGCCCCGGCCTCGCGTCGGGAAGCTCGGGCCGCTCACTCTTCGGACGGCGCCAGCCGCAGCGAGATGCTGTTGATGCAGTAGCGCTGGTCCGTCGGGGTCGGATAGCCCTCGCCCTCGAAGACATGGCCCAGGTGCGAGCCGCAGCGCGCGCAGCGGACCTCCACCCGGACCATGCCGTGCGAGCGGTCCTCGATCAGTTCGACCGCGTCGCTGTCCTTCGGGTCGTAGAAGGACGGCCAGCCGCAGTGCGACTCGAACTTCGTGTCGGAGCGGAAGAGGTCGGCGCCGCACGCGCGGCAGGAGTAGACCCCGGTCGTCTTCGTGTCCGTGTACTCACCGACGAAGGCGGGCTCCGTGCCGGCCTCGCGGAGCACCTTGTACTCCGCGGGCGACAGCTCCGCGCGCCACTGCTCCTCCGGCTTGTCGATCTCGTACGCCATCGCTCGTGCCTCTCTGCGTCGGACAGGGTCGGTCGGGTGGATCAGCCGGCCAGGCGGGCCAGGATCCGCGGGCCGAGGTCCGTGACGTCGCCCGCGCCCATGGTGAGAACGAGATCACCGGGGCCCGCCATTCCCGCCACCGCGTCCGCCACCGCGTCCTTCTCGTGGACGGCCGTGACCGTGGCGCCCGCGGCTCCGGCCGCCTGGACGATCAGGTCGCTGGTGACGCCCGGAATCGGGTCCTCGCGGGCCGGGTAGATGTCGAGGACGAGCGACGCGTCCGCGAGCGCGAGCGCCTGGCCCATCTCCGTGGCGAGCTCCTGCGTACGGGAGAACAGGTGCGGCTGGAAGACGACCAGCAGCCGGGAGCCGGGGGCCGCCGAGCCGCGCATCGCCTCCAGGTCGGCCGTCATCTCCGTGGGGTGGTGCGCGTACGAGTCGATGACCTGGACGCCCGCGGCCTCGCCCTTGAGCTGGAGGCGGCGCTTGACACCGGTGTACGCGCCGAGCGCCGAGGCGAGGTTGTGCGCCGGGATGCCGAGGGCGACGCCCGCCCCGAGCGCCGCGACCGCGTTGAGGGCGTAGTGCCGGCCGGGCACGGAGACCGCGAAGGTGAGCAGACGGCCGTCGAGCAGGACCGTGACCTCGCTGGTCAGCCCGCGTGCGGTGATCTTGTGGACCCGTACGTCGGCGTCCTCGGCCACGCCGTACGTGACGACCTTCACCGTGGCCAGGTCACGGACGCGGGCGGTCAGCTCCACGGCGCCCGGCTGGTCCGCCGAGATCACCAGGGTGCCGCCGGGGACGATCTTGCCGGCGAAGATCTCGAAGGACTCGTAGATCTCGTCCATCGAGGCGTAGTTGGCGTGGTGGTCCAGCTCGACGTTGAGGACGATCGCGACCTCGGGGTCGTACTTCTGGAAGCTGCGGTCGCTCTCGTCCGCCTCCGCGACGAAGATCTCCCCGCCGCCGTGCCGGGCGTTGGTGCCGGGGCCCGCGAGGTCGCCGCCGATCGCGTACGACGGGTCGAGGCCCAGCTCGGTGAGGGCGACGGCCAGCATGGAGGTGGTGGTCGTCTTGCCGTGGGTGCCCGCGACGGCGATCGGCCGCAGGCCGCCGCCCATCAGTGAGGCGAGCGCGTCGGAGCGGTGCACCACGGGCACGGAGAGCTCCGCCGCGCGCGCCAGCTCCGGGTTGTCGGCCCGGATCGCGCTGGAGACGACCACGCACGAGGCGTCGTCCGCGAGGTGGGCCGCGGCGTGGCCGATGTGCACGGTGGCCCCCAGCGCGCGCAGTGCCTCGGCGGTCTCCGACTCCTTCGCGTCGCTGCCCGCGACCTTCGCGCCGCGCTGGGCGAGGATCTTCGCGATGCCCGACATCCCGGCGCCGCCGATACCGATGAAGTGCGGCCGTTCCATGGCGACGGGGATACCGGTAGCGGATGCCATAGGTGTTTCTCCAAGGTGCGAGCGGGGTGCCGGGCAGCACGGACCGGGCATGACGGTGAGTGTCGGCCCAGCCTATTCGCTGTGGGCGAAGAGCTTGAGCACCGGTACGCCGACCTTGTGCCGAGCCCGCGAGGCCCAGTCCCGGTGGAAGAACTCCTCCACGTAGTGCGGCTCGGTCAGCACGATCACCTCGTCGGCCGCCGACTCCTCCACGACGGACTTGAGCAGGTCGAGCGGGTGGTCCTCGACGACCTGTCCGACCGCCTCGGAGCCGGCCCCGCGCAGCGCCCTCAGCGAGTGTTCCAGTGCCAGTTCGGCCGGCTGTCTGGCCGCCGTGCCCTCCGGCAGGTCACCCTCGCGCGTGGCGTCCCGGAGCTCGCCGATCGCGACGTCGTCGATGGCGCGCAGCAGGACGTCCGCCTGGTCGCCACGGGGTTGCATGAGCAGCACGAAGGAGACCCCCTCGTCACCGTGGAGGGTGGTCACGAACTCCACGTCCTCCGGCGTCAGGGGCTTCTCGATCATCAATACGCTTGTGAACACGACAGGCGCCCTTCTGTTCCACTGAGCCAACTGAGCCACTTGGTGCACGGGCCCTCCGGACCCGCTGCGGAAACCATCCTTCCCCGTGCCCGCACGGGGTCTTGAGAGTAAGTCTGCCCACCGGAAGCTAACCGGAACGGTTAATTCCGCTCATTGTCGGACCCGGCGGTACCGGGTGAAGAGGAACCCGTCCTGCTCCAGCAGGGACGCCAGTGCGAATCGTTCGGGTACGGCGACGCCGGGGCCGCCCGCGATGCGCTGCGCGCCCCCGGCGGTGAGCGTCGGCGAGAGCGTCAGGCACAGTTCGTCCAGGACGTCCGCCGCCACGAACTGACCCAGCAGCCGCGGGCCGCCCTCGGTGAGCAGCCGGACGAGCCCGTGCTCCGCCAGGGCCCGCACGGCCCGGGCCGGGTCGACGCCGGCGCCGTCCCCCGCGACGACCACCACCGCGCCGGCCTTCTCGGCGGCGCGCACCCGGTCGGGCGGCGCGGCGGCGCCGGTCAGGACGAGCGTGGGAACGCTGGGGGCGGTGAACAGCGGCGCCGCGAGGTCCAGGTCCAGGCTCGCGGTGACGACGGCGATCACCGGCGCGGGCCGCTGCCCGGCCGCGGCGCGGCGCGCGGCGAACGCCTCCCGGGCGCGGGCCGGCCGGTAGCCCTCGCGCCGAACCGTCTCCGCCCCCACGACCACCGCGTCGGCGAGGCCGCGCAGCACCCCGAAGATCCGCATGTCGGCGTCGGAGGAGAGGGCGTGGGACAGACCGTCGTGCTGGGCGGCGCCGTCCAGGGTGGAGACCATGTTGGCGCGCAGCCAGGCCCGGCCGCCCGCCGGAGCCTCGCCCGCCGGAGCCTCGCCGGGTGCGTACTCCGGGTAACCGTACGCCTCCGCCAGTTCGTCGAGCCTCCACTCCCGGTCCGTGCCGTCGGCACCGACCCCGAGGTCAGCGGGGGTGCCGGGCGTTGTCTGATCGGTCACAGGGAACAGCCGTCGCATGTCCAGCAGTCTGGCACGGAGCATAGAGTGAGGGGTTGTGTCGTCCTCCACCACCGCCTCCGGTCCCGCCTCGGCAGCCGAGGCGACCCCCCTCTCGCTCTGCGCCCGTGAGCCGCGCGTCCCCGCCGACCGACTGGTCGCGGAGATGGTGCCGCCGCCGCGCTTCGACTCCGTACGTTTCGCCACGTACGTACCCGACCCGAACCAGCCCAGCCAGACCGAGGCGGTCACCGTCCTGGACGCCTTCGCCGCCGGGCTCGGCGGCGCGCACCTGGCGAACGGCTCCGGAGGCACCCGGCGCCGCTGGTTCGCGCGGAAGCCGCCGGCGCCCACGGGGCCGCGCGGGGTCTATCTGGACGGCGGGTACGGCGTCGGCAAGACGCATCTGCTGGCGTCGCTGTGGCACGCCACCCCGGCGGCGCCCGAGCAGAAGGCGTTCGGCACGTTCGTGGAGCTGACGAACCTCGTCGGCGCGCTCGGTTTCCAGCAGACCGTGGAGACCCTCGGCGGCCACAGGCTGCTCTGCATCGACGAGTTCGAACTGGACGATCCGGGCGACACCGTCCTCGTCTCCAGCCTGCTCGGCCGGCTGGTCGACCGCGGCGTGGCGCTGGCCGCGACGTCGAACACCCTGCCGGGCAAGCTCGGTGAGGGCCGCTTCGCCGCCGCCGACTTCCTCCGGGAGATCCAGGGGCTCTCCGCCCGGTTCCGGCCGCTGCGCATCGACGGCGAGGACTACCGCCACCGGGGGCTGCCGGAGGCGCCCGCCCCGTACTCCGACGAGGCCGTGACCCGGGCCGCGTACGCCACCGAGGGCGCCAGCCTGGACGACTTCCCCGGGCTGCTCGGCCATCTCGCCTCGGTCCACCCGAGCCGTTACGGGGCGCTCACGGAGGGGGTACGGGCCGTCTGTCTCACGGATGTCGTCCCGGTGCCCGACCAGTCGACGGCGCTGCGGCTCGTGGTCCTCGCGGACCGGCTGTACGACCGGGAGGTGCCGGTGCTCGCCTCCGGTGTGCCGTTCGACCGGCTGTTCAGTGACGAGATGCTGAACGGCGGCTACCGCAAGAAGTACTTCCGGGCGATCTCCCGTCTCACCGCGCTGGCGAGGGACGCGAAGGGGCTGGTCACCCCTTAGGTTCCAGTAGGTTGGGGGCCTGCGCACCACGCTTCTGGCGCGTGCCGGGGCGGTCGCCTCCCGTGGTCGCCCCCGGACCGTCATCGGTCAGTTGATCACCGGAAGGAACCATCATGGCTACTGTTCGCACCGCTCACACGGTCTGGGAAGGCGAACTGATCAAGGGGTCGGGCACCGTCACCTTCGACTCCTCCGGCATCGGTGAGCAGGCCGTCTCCTGGCCCTCGCGCGCCGAGCAGGCCAATGGGAAGACCAGCCCCGAAGAGCTGATCGCGGCGGCTCATTCGAGCTGCTTCTCCATGGCCCTGTCGCACGGCCTGACCGGCGCGGGCACCCCGCCGGCCAAGCTGACCACCAAGGCCGACGTCACGTTCCAGCCGGGTGAGGGCATCACCGGCATCCATCTCACCGTGGAGGGCGAGGTCCCCGGTCTGGACGCGGAGGCCTTCCAGGCCGCGGCCGCCGACGCCAAGGCGAACTGCCCGGTCAGCCAGGCTCTGACGGGCACGACCATCACGCTGAGCGCCACACTCGTCTGACCCGCGACACCAGGGGCTCCCGGTGACCCGCATGGTTCACGTGTCCCACAGGCACGTGATACACACATGCGGGTCACGTCTCCTGTCCGCCAGCAGGGAGTTGCCTCATGTCCGCAACACGACGTCAGATCCTCGCCCGCAGCGGTGCGACCGCCGCGGGCATCGCCTTCGCCGGGGCCGTATCGGAGCTGTTCGCCGGTACCGCCGCCGCGCAGACGACGGGCCGCAGCGGTTACGGCCCCCTCGTCACCGACCCGGACGGCCTGCTCGATCTGCCCAAGGGGTTCCGCTACAAGGTCCTCTCCCGGGAGGGCGACCCGCTCCGCTCGGGCGAGGGCAAGGTGCCCGGCAACCACGACGGAATGGCCGCCTTCGCGGGCCGGCGCGGCCGGGTCCACCTCGTACGCAACCACGAGAACCGCGTCACGGCCCCGATCGGCGTACCGGTCGTCGAGGGCATCACGTACGACCCGACGGGCAAGGGCGGCTGTACGGCGCTCGAACTCGACGGGCGCAACAACGTCCTCGGCGAGCGGGTCGCCATCGCCGGTACCGCCGTCAACTGCGCGGGCGGGCCTACCCCGTGGGGCACCTGGCTGACCTGCGAGGAGACCGAGGACAGAGCGGGCACCAACGGCTACACCAAGGACCACGGCTTCGTCTTCGAGGTCGACGGCGCCGACCCGCGCCGTACCGGAGCCGTACCGCTGACCGCCATGGGCCGCTTCCAGCACGAGGCGGTCGCCGTCGACCCCGGAACCGGCGTCGTGTACGAGACGGAGGACGCGTTCGACAAGCCGTTCGGGCTCTTCTACCGCTTCCTGCCCGAGAAGCCGCGCGGCGGTGTCGGGTCGCTGCGCGCGGGCGGCGCGCTGGAGGCGATGCGGGTGCCCGGGGTGCCGGACCTGTCGACGGTCATGGAGACCGGCGCCACCTTCGACCGCGTCGAGTGGGTCCCCGTACCGGACCCGCTGGCCCGGGAGACCCCGATCCGCTTCCAGGACTTCGGCGCCGGGGGCATCACCCACGCGCAGAAGCTGGAGGGCTG
Source organism: Streptomyces sp. NPDC056987 (assembly GCF_042673865.1). NCBI lineage: Bacteria > Bacillati > Actinomycetota > Actinomycetes > Kitasatosporales > Streptomycetaceae > Streptomyces > Streptomyces sp. NPDC056987. The sequence continues at coordinate 85,578 of NZ_JBHURV010000001.1, read as the reverse complement.
CTACTGGGGCGACCGGGCGGTCTACTTCGTGTCCAGCTTCGCGCACAGCTCGGAGGGCTCAGCGGGCGACCACTTCGGGCAGGTGTGGAAGTACGAACCGCACCGGCGCCGGCTCACGCTGGTGATCGTCTTCGGCCCTGACACGGACATCCAGCTGCCCGGCGAGTCCCCGGACAACATCTGCCTGGCGCCGAGCGGCGGCCTCATGGTCTGCGAGGACGGCGGCGGCGCGCAGTACGTCTTCGGCGTGACGCGGCGCGGCGAGGTGTACACGATGGCCCGGGGAGCCAACAACGTGGGCACCCCGGAGGAGCCGGAGTGGGGCGAGTTCGCCGGGGTGACGTTCTCGCCGGACGGCGCCACGATGTACGTGAACTGCTACCGGCCGGGGACCACGTTCGCGGTGACGGGTCCCTGGCGCTGACGGGTCCCTGGCACTGATGAGTCCCTGGCGCGGCCGGCGTCCCCACCCGGGGTCGCCGGGCGCGCCGATCCGTCGCATCCTCTGATCAGGGCGACCGGTGCGAGGCCGGCGGACGGAAGGGGCGCGTCATGGCCATGAAGGACAAGAAGGCCGGGAAGCGGCCGGAACCGGCGCCCCGCCTCCGTGAGCTGCTGCGCGTCCCCGAGAGCGGCGCCGTCGACCTCTCCGCGTACGACACACGGGCGACCCCCGGCGGTCCACGGGACAAGACCGCGGGACAGGCGGCCGTGAGCGCCCTCGCCGGACGTCTGGCCGGGCTCCAGGAGCGCCTGTACGCGTCCTCCACCGCGGGCGACCGGCGCCGTCTGCTGCTGATCCTCCAGGGCATGGACACCAGCGGCAAGGGCGGCACCGTCAAGCATGTGATCGGACTGTTCAACCCGTCGGGCTGCCGGATCAGAGCGTTCAAGGAGCCGACACGGGAGGAGCGGAGCCACCCGTTCCTCTGGCGGATCCGGCGGGCGCTCCCCCAGCCGGGCGAGATCGGCATCTTCGACCGTTCGCACTACGAGGACGTCCTGGTCGCCCGCGTCCGCGGGCTGGCCTCCGGGCGGACCCTCGGCGCCCGCTACGGGCAGATCAACCGCTTCGAGCGGGGGCTGGCCGACAACGGGGTGACGCTCGTGAAGGTCTTCCTCCACATCGGGTACGAGGAGCAGCGCGACCGGCTGCTGGCCCGGCTCGACAACCCGGACAAGCACTGGAAGTTCCATCCGTCCGACATCGCGGACCGCGCGCTGTGGCCCGCGTACCAGGAGGCGTACGAACTGGCGCTGCGGCGCTGCTCCACGGAGGCCGCGCCCTGGTTCCTCGTCCCGTCGGACCGCAAGTGGTACCGCAACTGGGCGATCAGTACGCTGCTGCTCGAACACCTGGACGCACTGGACCCGGTGTATCCGCCGGGCGGCTTCGACGTCGAGGAGAGCCGCAGGCTGCTGCTGGCCACGGGCCCGCCGGGCTGAGCCCGGCACGGGGTCCCGGCCGGCACGGAGTCCTGGCCGGGCTCGTGTCCTGGCCGGGCCGGGGGTGCGTGCCGCACACCGACTCCAGGTAGATCATCATATATTTTCCGCGTGTGACCAGATATGCACACATGCGAACCATCGTCGGTGCGCTCGGGGCGCTCGGCCTGCTCGTCGTCGCCCTGTCCGGGTGCGCGGGCGCCGGCCGGGCACCCGCCGGGACCGTCCCCGCCACCTCCTCCCCCCACACCGCGACGCCCGGCCCCGCCGTGGCGAAGGGGCCGCCGACCACGGCCCCGGGACGCGACGGGCTGACACCGGTCTTCCAGCGCGGCACCCCCGCCGCCGGCAAGGCCGTGGCCCTCACCTTCGACGCCGACATGACGGCGGACCAGGGACCACGGGCCGCGGGCGGCGAGCGCTTCGACAACCCGTCGCTGATCGCCCTGCTGCGCCGGCTCGAAGTGCCGGCGACCGTGTTCATGACGGGGCGCTGGGCCGAGGAGTACCCGACCCAGGCGAAGTCGATCGGCACGGACCCGCTCTTCGAGATCGCCAACCACTCGTACAGCCACTACGCCTTCACGGCCGACTGCTACGGGCTGCCGGTCATCGGCAAGGAGCGGATGGCCGACGACGTACGGCGGGCCTTCGCGGCGTTCCGTACGGCGGGGGCGCGCAATGTGGTGCCGTACTTCCGCTTCCCCGGCGGCTGTTACGACAAAGAGTCGCTGCGCGCGCTCGCCCCGGAGAAGGTGACGGCCGTCCAGTGGGACGTCGTCAGCGGTGACGCCTTCGCCACGGACCCGGACGCCGTCGCGGACCAGGTGCTGGCGGAGGTGAAGCCGGGCTCCCTGGTGGTGATGCACTGCACGCGCAGCGCGGCACCGGTGACGGAGGAGGCGGTGCGGCGGATCGTGCCGGAGTTGCGGGAGCGCGGCTACCGCTTCGTCCGGGTGTCCGAGCTGATGGCGCACTGAGCACGGCCCTGGGGAAAGGCCCCGCGGGGGGGGCCGTTCGCGCCTGTCAGCCCGAGCACGCCGTCCGCTGGGCCTCCTGCCACTCGCAGACGGGACAGAGCGTCACGCCCCTGACCGTCTCCGGGTGCTCGGTCGGCTTCCGGCACAGCACGCACTCCGCGTACGCGGTCGCTTCCGCCGCTTCCGTTGCCTCCGCCGCTTCCGCCGCTTCCGGGCGCGGTGTGCGCGCCGCGGGCCCGGCCGTCTGCTCGCTCATACGGCCGAGCGTACTCAGTCGCCCGCCGTGTCGTCCCGCAGGGCGCCCAGCACGCACGCCACCGCCGCCGCGGCGCCCGCCACCAGCACCGCGGCCACCAGCGTCAGCCCCGGCGTTCTGACCTCCCCGGTGAGCGAGCCGGTCACCAGGTCGCCGACCGCGTACCGCGCCGGGGAGCCGCTGGTCACCAGCGCCGCCAGCGAGACCAGTACCGTGGCCGCGATCGACCAGCCCCGGGCGCGCAGCAGCGGTCTGTTGCACAGCGCGCCGACCGCCGCGCCGAGCAGCAGGCAGACCACCGCGGCGAGCAGCCCCGCCGTACCCGCGGACACCGTGTCCACCTCGACCGTGAAGTCCGCGTTCTTCGGTTCGCTGATCAGCGTGACGATCAGCGTGCCCGCCACGGCCATCGCGCCCGCGCAGACCACGCCGGCCAGCAGCGCGGCGAGATGGGCACGGCGCGTCCCGGTCACCGCGCCGACGACGGCGCGGGAGGCCGCCGGTTCCTGGGTGACACAGATCCGGACCAGCCAGGCGGTGACGGGCAGCAGCGCCGCAGCCGCGTACCCGAGCGAGTCCAGGATCGGCTGTCCCACCTGTACCCCGACGACCAGGAAGATCCCGTACAGCAGGAGCGGCGGCAGCCAGCGCTGCGAGCGCAGCAGCAGGGCGATCTGATAGCTGAGCAGTGCGGTCATGAGGGGAGGTGCTCCGTCTCCGTGGCGGCGGAACCGGACCCGGCCGGCCGGGCGGTCCTGGGTACGGGGGCGGACCGGCCGGCCGGGTCCGCCGGGGCGGGCCCGTCGGCCTCGCCCACCTCCCTGATGTGCCAGGGCGGGCCGGCGGTGAGCAGCGCGCGCAGCAGCGCGTCGGAGTGCGCCGCGGGCGCCGTCAGCAGGACGGCGCCGTCCTCGGCGCGTATGTCGCAGGCCGGCGCCCCGGGCAGTTCCGCGAGCAGTCCGGCGGGGAGCCCGGCGGGGAGTCCGTCCGCTCCGGCTCCGTCGAGCGCGGTGCCCGCCGGTGCCTCGGCCAGGATCCGGACCACCGGGCCGTGCTCCCCGGCCCGGTCCGGGCCGCCCTCGGCCCCGGCCGGGTCCGGGCTCTCGGTACGGGGCACCAGGCCGCCGTCCACGACCCCGTACACCGCGTCCGACTCCCCGGCCAGCCGCCGCGGATCGTGGTCGACGAAGACGACCGTGCCGCCCGCCGCGAGGCGCTCGGCGACCGCCCGGTCCAGTTCCGTACGGGCCGGCGCGTCCAGCCCCGTCCACGCCTCGTCGAGGACCAGCAGCTCGGGCTCGGCCAGCAGCGCCTGCGCGGCGGCCACCTTCTGGCTGGTGCCCTTGGACAGCTCGGCCATCGGCGTACGGGCGTACTCCTCCGCCCCGAACCGCTCCAGCCACTCGACCGCGCAGGCCGCCGCCACACCGCGCCGCAGCCCGTGGATCCGGCCGAGGTGCATCAGGTAACCAGCGGCCGTGAACGGCAGCGCGACGGGGAAGCGCTCGGGGACGTACGCCGTGCGGGGCCGGTCACGGAGGCGGCCCTCGGTCGGCACATCAATGCCCGCGATCAGCCTCAACAGGGTCGATTTTCCACTGCCGTTGACGCCCTCGACCCGGACCAGGGCGCCCGCGGGGAGATCGAGATCGATCCCGCGCAGCACCCAAGGTCCGGCGAGGCCGTAACGGCGGCCCACACCTTGGAGGTTCATCGGGGCATGATCTCAGCTCCCGCCGTGCGCCGCGGGACACGGCGGCATTCCCTCGGTCGGCCTGACTATCACGAACCCCTCGCCCTGGAGCATCAGTTGGACGGCCTCGCCCGATCCGCCGCGGATCGCCGAGCCCACGGACTGGGAGCGGTGCAGGGATGTGTCGAGCTGCGAGCTCCAGCCGACGACGGCGTCCGTGTCGACATACACGGGCGCCTGCGCCGTGACGGGAATCACGATGGGAGTGCCCTCACAGATGACGCCGAGCTTGCCGTATCCGCTGAAGACGCTGTTGAAGAGACCTCCGCCGGTCATCCCCGCGCCCTTCACCGTCGTGATCTCGTAGCTGAGGGTCGGGTCGAAGCAGAGCACGTGGCGGCCGTTGATGGTGAGCGCGTCGCCCTGGTCGATGTCGACGATGAAACAGTTGGCGGCCTCCTTCGCGAACCACACCTCGCCCTGGCCCTTCACCGCCATGAGCGGCAGCCCCTCGCCCGTGACGGCTCGCTTCAGGAGCCCGCCCAGGCCGCCCTGGCCCTTGCGCTCGAACTGGAGCGAGCCACGGTAGGCGACCATCGCGCCCTGCCGCGCGTACATCTCGCCGTCGACGACGTACTTGATCGACTTGATGTTCTGGAGGGTCATTCCGGGTGCGGTGGCCGGCTGCGCCATGTGGTCCGTGGAGAAGAGATCGCTTTTCATACCGCGCATCGTCGCCTGGACCGGAACGCTCCGCCAAGAAGAGTCCGGCCAAGAAAACGGCGCGCGGGCAGGGGCCGGAGGGCTGGCAGACTGGGGCTGTGAGCAGCGACAGCAGCGTGAGCGCCCCGGCCGGGGGCCCCTTCCGTCATGAACCGGCCGCCCGTGACGAGGCCCCGCAGTACGTACTGCCGCTGGTGGTCCACATCGAGAAGGCCGCGCCGCCGGCCCGTACCGACGCCCTGGAGACGGCGGCCCGCGCGGTGCTCACGCTGCTCTCCGACGAACGGGCCCTGGGCGAGGGCGAGTACGAGGGCGAATGGGCCCGGGCCGTACGGAACTGGGAGGACGCCCGGATCCGCAAGGTGGTGCGGCGGGCGCGCGGCGCGGAGTGGCGGCGCGCCTGCGCGCTGCCCGGGATCACGGTGACGGGCCGCGGCCCGGACCCTGCGCCCGCCGCGGGCGGTGCCGCGTTGCCCGGTACGGCGCCCGACGGCGGTGGTACGCCCGCCGCGGGCGGTGCCGCTCCGCCGGTCGCCGAGGTGCGGGTCTTCCCGCCCGTGCCACTCGACGGCTGGCCCAAGGAGCTGGCCAGGCTCCAGGTCTCCGGCACCGAGCTGGACGACCCCGCGCCGCCGCCCCCGGCCGACCCGGCGCACCCGGTGCTGTGGCTGAACCCCGGCCTCACCCTGTCGGCGGGCAAGGCCATGGCCCAGGTCGGGCACGGCGCCCAACTCGCCTGGTGGGAGCTGTCGGAGACGGACCGCAAGGCCTGGCGCGCGGCGGGCTTCCCGCTCTCCGTCCGCACCGCGGACGCCGCGCACTGGCGGGAACTCACCACCGCCGGGCTGCCGGTGGTCCACGACGCGGGCTTCACCGAGATCGCCCCCGGGATGACGGTGGCCGTCGAGGGAGGCCACCGTGCCGGTGCCCCGGGGCGACCGCGGCGACCGTGACAGGACCGTGTCAGGATGTGAAAATATTCCGCATGCCCCCTCACTTAATGGGCACACCTTCCTGGCATGAGCGTCACGAATATGCCGGTCTTCATTCCCGGCCTGGAACTCTCCCGCCGTTTCTACACCGAAGCGGTACGCCCCCTGCTGGAAGAAATCTCCCCGGCGATCCCGCACTCCGCCGCGCGCCTGGGCAGCGGCTCCGAGGTGCTCGGCTTCGACACCCCGCGCTCCGCCGACCACGAATGGGGGCCGCGCCTCCAGCTCTTCCTCCGCCACCAGGACGTGTCCCGGCACGGAGGGCGCGTCAGACGCCTCCTCTCCGAGCACCTCCCGAAGACCTTCCACGGCTATCCCACCCACTTCGCCCCCACCGGCGACCGCGACATCCGCGTCATGCGGGCCACCGACCGCCCCGTGCACCACCGGGTCGAAGTCACCCACCTCACCGCCTGGTTCCACCACACACTCGGCTTCTACCCCTCGTCCTCCATCACCTCGGAGGACTGGCTCGCCACCCCCACCCAACTGCTCGCCGAAGTCACCGGCGGCGCCGTCTTCCACGACGGGCTCGGCGAACTCGCCCCGTTACGGGCGGCCCTGCGCTGGTACCCGCACGACGTCTGGCTCCATGTGATGGCCGGACAGTGGCAGCGCATATCCCAGGAGGAGGCCTTCGTCGGCCGCTGCGGCGAGGTCGGCGACGAGCTCGGATCCGCCGTGGTCGCCGCCCGCCTCGTACGCGACCTGATGCGCCTGTGCCTCCTGATGGACCGCCGCTACCCGCCCTACGGCAAGTGGCTCGGCAGCGCCTTCGCCCGCACCTCCCTGGGCCCGCGCCTCACCCCCGACCTCACCGCCGTCCTCGCCGCCACCGACTGGCACACGCGCGAGCGGCATCTCTCGCACGTGTACGAGTCGGTCGCGGGCCACCACAACGAACTGCGCCTGACGGACCGTGTCGACCCCGCCGTCCGCCCCTACCACTCCAGGCCCTTCCAGGTCCTGCGCGCCGACCGCTTCACCAGGGCCCTCACGGCCCGGATCACGGATCCGGCCCTGCGCGAGCTGCCACCGGTCGGCTCCGTGGACCAGTACCTCGACAGCACCGACGTCCTGAGCAGCCCGGAGCTCACCCGCACCGCGAGCCGCACCATGCTGCATTCCAGGCGGAGTTGACCCCACCGGCGCCGCTCCCGCGCGGTGGTCGCCCCCCGACCGCCGCCGCGCGGGCGCACCGCGTCCGTGCCGCCGGTCATCGTTCGCTGCCCGATTGAACACTCCCTACGCGCCGTACGTACTCTTCGATACCGCCAAGCGGGTGGAACTGCCGCGCTCCCCGCGGTGGATTCAGCGGTGTCAGTTTTCGGTTCGGGAGGCAGCACATTGTTGCGACGCATCAACGGTTCGGCAATCATCATCGTGGGGTTGGTCGCCACAGTGGCAGCACTGGCCTTCCCCGTGTGGTCGTACGCCGACCGTTCCGGGACAGGGCAGGCCAATATCGCCGCGTCGACCGTCTCCACCCAGTGGGGACCGCTGACGGCCACCGACCGTGACTTCCTGGTCAAGGTCAGGCTCGCGGGGCTCTGGGAGCTGCCCGCCGGGCAGCAGGCCATCGAGCGCGCGCCGACCCAGGCGATCAGGGACACCGGTGACCACCTCGTCGTGGGCCACACCGACCTCGACAAGCGCGCCCGGGACGTGGCGGCGAAGCTCGGCGTGGAACTGCCGAACCAGCCCAACGAGGCGCAGCAGGGCTGGCTCAGGGAGCTGTCCGCGGCCACGGGTCCGGAGTACGAGCAGAAGTTCGCCAACCTGCTGCGCGACGCCCACGGCAAGGTCTTCGCCCTGATCGCGCAGGTGCGGCACACCACCAGGAACACTCTGATCCGCCAGCTCGCGAGTGACGCCAACGTCACCGTCCTCGACCACATCACCATGCTGGAGTCCACCGGCAAGGTCGACTTCGACAAGATCGCCGACGAGGCCGCCGGACTCGCCACCGCCAGCCCGACCGGCCCGCCGCCGCCGAACGGCAACCTGCCCCCGGCCTCGACCCCGCTGGAGCCGGGCGCGAACGGGGAGTTGACCTCGAAGCCCTCGGCCGGCGCGCCGGGCGTGGTCAACACCGACCGGCCGGACCCGGGCGAGCCTGCCGCGCCGGGTGGGCAGGGCGCACCGGCCCCCGCCCAGAGCTGATCCGCCGCGCTTCCGCCGCCCGGCGGCACGGTGCCTCCTCCTCCGTACGTACGGCTTGGGGAGGCACCGTTCTCCGGCGGTGGGGCGGAACCTCAAATGAACCTCTGAACGTCCTCCCTCAAGGATTCACCGAGGCGTTCCCGGGGCCATGACCCCTGCAACCGCGAACGACGTCGCGCACGGAGGAGTCCGCGACAGGGGGAGACCATGAACGAGACACCACGTCTGGGCATCGGTATCGGCTGGCGCCCGGAGATAGCCGGCGCGGTGGAGGAGCTGCCCGGGGTCGACTGGGTCGAGGCCGTCGCGGAGAACCTCTGCTCCGGTCATCTCCCCGAGTCGCTGGTCCGGCTGCGCGAGCGCGGCGTCACCGTCGTCCCGCACGGGGTCTCGCTCGGGCTCGGCGGCGCGGACCGCCCCGACCCGCGGCGGCTGGCGGATCTCGCGGAGCGCGCCGAGGCGCTGGGGTCCCCCCTGGTCACCGAGCACATCGCGTTCGTACGGGCGGGCGGGGAGCGCACCGCGTCCCCCGCGCTCGAAGCGGGACATCTGCTGCCGGTGCCGCGCACCCGGGACGCGCTGCGCGTGCTCTGCGAGAATGTACGGATCGCCCAGGACGCGCTGCCCGTGCCGCTCGCCGTGGAGAACATCGCCGCCCTGATCTCCTGGCCGGACGAGGAGATGAGCGAGGGGCGGTTCCTCGCCGAGCTGGTCGAACGCACCGGGGTGCGGCTGCTGATCGATGTCGCCAACCTCCACACCAACCACGTGAACCGCGGCGAGGACCGGGCGAGGGCGCTCGACGAACTGCCGGTCGAGGCCATCGCGTACGTCCATGTCGCGGGCGGGATCGAGCGCGACGGCGTCTGGCACGACACGCACGCCCATCCGGTCACCCGGCCCGTGCTCGACGTCCTCGCGGAGCTGCGCTCCCGGGTGGCGCCGCCGGGCGTGCTGCTGGAGCGCGACGACGACTTCCCGCCCGCGGCGGAGCTGGCCGGCGAACTGACGCTGATCCGCGAGACGTTGCGGGCCGGGGACCCGGCGCCGGTACGGGACTCCGCCACCGTACGGTCCTCCTCCGTACGGTCCCCCGCACCGGCGGCGGAGGAGCCGTCCGGCGCCGGCGAGGCGGCGCGGCAGCGGCTGGCGCTCGCCGAGACCGCGCTGCTCTCCGCGCTGGTCGCGGGCACCCCCGTACCGGAAGGGTTCGACCGGCGCCGCCTCGGCGTGCAGAGCCGCGCCCTCGCCGCCAAGCGCGCCGGTGTCGTCGCCAAGGTGGCGCCCGAACTGCCCGGCATCCTCGGCGACGGCTTCCGCCCCGCGTTCCTCGCGTACGCCGCGCGCCGGCCGATGCGCGGCGGATACCGCAGGGACGCGCTGGACTTCGCCGAGGCGCTGCTGACCGAGGGGCGCCCCGGGGACCCCGCGGCCCGGCGGCGGCTGGCCCTGTGGTGGCGGGAGCGCGCGGCCGCGCGCCCGCCGCGCCGGCCCGTACGGCTGGCCAGGGCGGCCCGCGCCGCGCTGGCCCAGGGCCTGACCCGCGTTGCACACTCCCGCCCGTTCCGCACGCCGGGCGGCGCCCGCGAGTGGCCCCGGGGCGCATCGGGGTCATAGCCCGCCGACACCGATCACCGGTCCTTGCCACGCCCCGGCCCTCTGCGACCCTCGTCGTGCCGCCGCTCCCCGTCCTCGGGGAGCGCCGCGGTCCGCTCGTCCGCGCGCACGAAGGGAACGCGATGAGAGCAGTAGCGAAGTACGGGGCTCTGACGACCCTCGGCTCCCTGGTCCTGTCGGCCCTCGTCGCCGTCCCGGCGGACGGCGCGTCCGCGGCGGGCGCCCCGGCCGCCGGCTCCGGCTCCGGGTCCGGCTCCGGCTCCGTCGAGGCCCGCGGGGTGGCCCGGGCGGCGGCGCGCGCCGCGGCCGCCGGGATCGCGTTCGGCGCCTGCCCCAAGACCGAGATGCTGCCCGCGCCCGTCACCTGCGGCACCGTCAAGGTCCCCCTCGACTACGCCGAGCCCGACGGCCCGGCGATCAGCCTCACCGTCAGCCGGGTCGCCGCGAGCGGTCCCGCCGACCGCCGGCAGGGGGCGCTCGTCTTCAACCCCGGTGGCCCCGGCGCCTCCAGCATGTACTTCCCGCTCGCCGCCGAGCTGGCCCAGTGGCGGCCGATCGCCGCCGCGTACGACCTCGTCGGCTACGCGCCGCGCGGCGTCGGCCGCTCCGCGCCGCTCTCCTGCAAGGACCCGGCGGACCACGCGAAGGCCCCGACCCAGGCGCCCACGCACCCGTCGGCGTCGTACAAGCGGGAGCGGATCGCCGAGGCGAAGGCGTACGCCCGGGGCTGCGCCGAGCGCGCGGGCACCGCGCTGCGCCACTACCACTCCCTCAACAACGCCCGCGACCTCGATGTCCTGCGCGCCGCGCTCGGTGAACGGAAGCTGACGTTCATGGGCGCCTCGTACGGGACGTACTTCGGCGCCCTCTACGCGACGCTCTTCCCCACGCACGTACGGCGGATGGTCTTCGACTCGGCGGTCAACCCGGACCCGCGGCGGATCTGGTACCGCAACAACCTCGACCAGTCCGCCGCGTTCGAGCGGCGCTGGGAGGACTTCCGGGTCTGGGTGGCCAAGCATGACGCGACGTACCACCTGGGCACCGACGCCGCGCAGGTGCAGCGGAGTTACGAGCAGGTGCGCGCCGGGGTCGCGGAGCAGCCGGCGGGCGGCACGGTCGGTCCCGGGCAGCTCCAGGCGGCGATGCTCGGCGTGGGCTACTACGACGACTACTGGGCGAGCCGCGCCTCGGCGCTCTCCGAGTACGTCAAGGGCAACCCGGAGCCGCTGATCGACCAGGCCGCGCCCCACCCGGAGGCCGCCGAGGAGGGCGAGAACGGCGGCGCGGTCTACACGGCCGTCGAGTGCAACGACGCGCCGTGGCCGACCCGGTGGGAGGTGTGGGACCGCGACAACACGGCGCTCGCCCGGCACGCCCCGTTCGAGACATGGGACAACGCCTTCATGAACCTGCCGTGCGCCTACTGGCCCGAGCCGCGCCAGGAGCCCGTCGACGTCCGCACCCGCCCCGGGCAGCTCCCGCCGACCCTGATCCTGGCGGCGGAACGGGACGCGGCCACCCCGTACGAAGGGGCGCTGGAGCTCCAGCGGCGGCTGGCGGGCTCGGCGCTGGTGACCGAGCGGGACGCCGGTACGCACGGGGTCTCGGGCGGCGACAACCCGTGTGTGAACGCGTACCTGGAGAACTACCTGCTGAAGGGGGAGACACCCCGGCGGAACGCCGCGTGCGCACCGCGCCCCGAGCCGGCCCCGGGGTCGCCCGAATCGACCAAACGACTTTTCGACCGGCAAGGAAGGCTCGATCCTGCTCCTCGTCCCCGCGTGCTCGGGAGCACGGTGTGAACGACGGGGCGAGTGTCTCCAGCCGTGGCGCACGCGTATGAATGACCGTGCGTCAGCGGCCTGACCTTCTCCTCGGCTCTCCGTACGGCACCTGGACCGACCGGCCCGTGCCACGGCACTCCTCCGCCGCCGGGTCGGCACGGTCATCACCCGGGCCTCGGCGGGCGCACATACGGAGCCGCCACCGGCATACACGGCGTTACGCCGTTCGGCCGACCGCGGTCGCCGGTGGTCAACAGTCGCGATGTCATGACAGTGCGACCCGCACTCGGAGGTGGATATGCGGCGGTTCCGCGCCTCCCCGAGCGAGGTACACCGTCACCACCGGTGCGGGTCGGCAGGCGGCGCCGCCACGGATCGCCGTCGGCCCTGTGACGGACGCTCCCGGTCCGGTGCTCGGCCCCCCTCGGGGGGCCGAGCCTCCGTCAGACCCGGATTGCGACACGGAGCGTCACCACCACGGGCAGGGCAAACGGGACAATATGCTGCGCGGGAGTCGAAATGGAACGGAGTCCGCGATGGCGCGTCCCTGGCTGAACGTGCTGGCACAGGTGTTGCCCGTTCCGCTCGGGTTACTGTTCAGCGGTGTTCTGGTCTGGGGTGCCACCAACGCCGACTGGAGCGACACCAGTAGCAACAGCGGCAACACATGGACCTCCGGCTCGCTGGGGCTGGCCAACGACAGCACTGTGCCCATGTTCCGCGTCGACAACATGCGCCCCGGTGACACAGGCGCCAACTGCATCAGGATCAAGTCGAACGCCGGCTTCCCCACAGCGCTGAAGCTGTACGGCAACTCTCCGAACTGGCCCAGCAACTTCCAGTCCTTCATCAACCTCCACATCGAGGTAGGCAGCGGTGGCGCCTCCGGAAACTGCAAAGGCTTCACCGCCCACAGGACGGCGTTCAACGGCACTCTGGACGAGTTCATGGCCCTGTACACCGACTACCGCACCGGCCTGGGCCCCTGGACCCTGGCCGGCAAGCCACTCAGTTCGCTGGGCTTCCGCGTCGCATGGAAGTTCAGTCCGAGCGCGCCCAACGGCTCGCAGAGCGTGGCCACGAACGAGGCGGCCTTCACCTGGGAAGCGCGGGAACAGGGGTGACCCTCCCCGGTGACCTGGCCGTCGGCGCGCTCCCCCACCCCACGGCCAAGGATGTCCCGCACCCGATCCGCGTGGCCACGACGCTCATTTCGCGAACCGTGCTCGGCTCGATGCTCGGGCTGCTGGTATGGGCACATGTGCCCGTGATGGCGCTGGGCTGGACCGCGGGCGTGGTGCAGTCCGGCTCCATGCGTCCCGCCCTCATGCCGGGCGACGTCGTTCTCTACCAGCCACCGCCACCCGGCCAGACACCGGCGGTGGGCCACATCGTGCTGACCCAGGACTCCACTCGCCCCAGCCGTCTTCTCACCCACCGGGTCCACCAGGTACTTCCCAACAACTACCTGATCACCAAAGGTGACGCCAACTCCGCACCGGACTCCACACCGGTACGCCCCACGGCGCTCCAAGGCGTAGCACGATTGCGCGTGCCCTGGATCGGGCTGCCGATCCAGCTCTGGCGCGCCGGGCAACCCGTACCCGAGGCGATCATGCTGTTCGGACTCGCCACTCTGCTCGCGCTTGCCGCCCTGCCACTGCACAGCCCCGGCCGACACACGTAGCGCCGGTGACTTCCTGACGAACGTGACATCGCCGAAGCGCGTGCCCGCACACGCCGGCCCGCGTGGCAGGCCCGGTCCGGCGCCGCGTCCCGGAACGCCCGCGAGCGCGTCGGTTAGCCGAGGGGGGCCTGACGCTCGACTGCCCGGCTGAGGCTCTCCTCGATACCGGCCAGCACGCGGATCATGGTGTCCCGCTCGTCGGGGGCCAGGCCGTCGGCGACACTGTCCTCCAGTTCCGCCCAGACCTGTTCGACCTCCTTGCGCAGGGCGAGGCTGGCGGCGGTGGGTTCGATGATGGTGGCGCGCCGGTCGGTCTCGCTGGGCCTCCGGCGGACGAAGCCCGCGTTCTCCAGCCGCTTGACCGTGCGGGTCATGGTGGCCGCGTCCGAGCCGAGCAGCCGTACCAGGTCGGTCTGACGCTGCGGTCCGAGGTCCCACAGCTGCATCATGACGAGCTCCTGTCCGGGGTGCAGCCCCACGCGGCGCAGGAGCTGCCCGGCGAGCATCCGGTGCAGACGCGCCACGCGGAAGATCGCGTGGCTCATGGCCCCGGCCCGGACCGACGGCGGCATCAGGGGGCGGGCCACGTCCACGGCGGAGCCCTCGGTCGGTACGGAGTCCTCGGTCGGTTCGGCGTCTGGGTCCCTCGACACGTCGCTCACAGCCCTTCGCATTGATCGTTGCCCGGACAGGAACACTCTATCGCCGTCTCTCCCCGGCCACACCGGGCAGCACGGGCAGCGCTGACAGCACCCGAATGCGTAGAAGTGACACAGGTCACGTTCCTCAAGGAATGAGCCAGGCTATTTACTTGTTCGGACAGGCAATGGCACCGCGCGGTGTCACGCAACCGAACCGGACAGGAACCCGATCATGACGACGGCCTTCGCCCCGTACGACCTCGGCGGTATCCGCCTCTCCAACCGCATCGTGATGGCCCCCATGACCCGCAGCCGCGCCTACGGCCCCGGGCAGACCCCCACCGAGCTGATGGCGACCTACTACGCGCAGCGGGCGAGCGCCGGTCTGGTCGTCACCGAGGGCACGCAGCCGTCGGCGGTCGGCCAGGGCTACCCGGACACCCCCGGCATCCACTCCGCCGAACAGATCGCGGGCTGGCGCGAGGTCACCGACGCCGTGCACGCCGAGGGCGGCGTGATCTTCCTGCAGATCATGCACACCGGCCGGGTCGGTCACCCGAGCCTCATGGGCCTCGCCCCGGTCGGCCCCTCCGCGGTCACCGCCCAGGGCCAGGTCTACACGCACGAGGGGCCGCAGGACTTCGTCACGCCGCACGAGCTGACCGAGGCGGAGATCGCGCGGACCATCGCCGACTTCGCCGCCGCGGCGCGCAACGCCGTCGAGGCGGGCTTCGACGGCGTGGAACTGCACGGCGCCAACGGCTATCTGATCCACCAGTTCCTGGCGCCGAACTCCAACCGGCGCACCGACGCCTGGGGCGGCAGCCCCGAGCGGCGGATCCGCTTCGCCGTGGAGACCGCCAGGGCCGTGGCCGAGGCCATCGGCGGGGACAAGGTCGGCTTCCGCCTCTCGCCCGGCAACCCCTACAACGACATCGACGAGAGCGACCGGACCGACGTCGAGGCCACCTACACCGCGCTGGTGGACGCGCTCGCCCCGCTCGGCCTGGCCTATCTGCACCACATGGAGGCGCCCGGGATCCGCGACCTGGTCGTACGGCTGCGCAAGGCATGGCCGGGCACCTTCGTCCTCAACCCCTTCACCGGCATGGAGCCCACCGGCCCCGACGAGCTCACGCTCGTCGAGGACGGCACCGCCGACCTGATCGCCTACGGGGGCCTCTTCCTCGCCAACCCCGACCTGCCGGCCCGCCTCGCCGCCGGGGGCCCCTTCAACTCCCCCGACCGCGCGACGTCCTTCGGGGGCGACCACCGCGGCTACACCGACTACCCCGCGCTCGGCTGACGGTGGCCCGGCACGGGCATCCGGCGAACAGCAGCCGTCGTCAGGGGAAGAGCGGTCGTCAGGGGAAGAGAGGCCCGTCGAGCTGTTCGGCCCCCGGGCGCAGCGCCCACAGGTCGCCGCCCGGGGGCGGTTGCAGACGCCGGACCGCCGCGCGGGCCCCCGGGTCGCCCGCGTCCGCCGCCGCGTGGACGACATCCGTCGCCGCGTAGCGGTAGAACTCCAGCTCGGGGTGGGGCCAGGGGGCGGCGCCGGTGGCCGTCGGCAGCAGTTGGCGGACGGCCTTGCGCAGGTTCTGGCCCTGGGGCCCCTCGTACCTCCAGAGGTCCACGCCGACCTGCCGGCCGGTGGCGGCCAGCCGCGCGTACGCGACGAGGTTGAAGGTCGAGTAGTGCCAGCTGCGGGTGCGGGCGAGTTCCTGCGGCTGGCTGCCGTCCGGGGCGATCTGCACGTCGATCCGCTTCGTCCGGGCGTCGAGGGCCGTGCGGCGCGCGAGGGCCCGGTCGCCGGTGGCGAGGGCGAGGGCGGCGACCTGCATGTCCATGAAGGTGCCGTGGTTGTTCTCGGCGGCGGACTCCTCCTTGCCGAAGGGGGAGTTGACCAGCCAGTCCAGGAACTCCTCGTTCCAGGCGCGCATTCCGGCGAGGTCGCTCCTGGTCCACCCCGGGGCCCCGGTGTCGAGGAGGGCGAGGGCGTCCAGCACGCTGGTGTACTGCTGGGAGAAGTCGATGATGCCGATGGAACGGCCTTCGTACTTGCACGGGATGAACTGCCCGTGGTTCAGGTTCGGGTTCATCCGGGTGGCGGGATCCAGGAACCAGGTGCGCAGGATCCGGGCGGCGTGCTCCGCGTACCGCTGACGGCCGGTGTAGTACCACGCGAGGCTGAGCGTGGTGGCGGAGCCGACCACCTTGCTGAGTTCGGGCCGGTCCGTGCCGGTGTCGATCTCCGGGTTGCGTTCGCCGTCGCGCTGGACGTACGGACAGCCCCAGGGGTTGTCCTCGGTCTTCGGCTGTGAGGGCCACCAGTACGGGGCCTGGCTCAGGTAGTCGTGCGGGTCGCCGCTGGGGGCCGGCCGCGGCTTGTCGGTGACGGTCCACGGCCCCTTCCCGAGCCAGGAATCCGCCTGCGCGGTCAGGGAGGTGACGGCCTTGCGGAGCGCGGGGTCACCCCGGTGGAGGGCGGCGCGGGCCTCCCGCATCCGCTTGCCGTCGATCACCACGGTCGCGGGGGCGGCACGCGTCCCGCTCTCCGTGGCGGCGGCGGACGCGGTCGGGGCGAGCACCGCGGCGAGGGTGGTGAGGGCGACGATCACCGAGGACAACACGGCTGCCGGACGCGACTGAGGAGTTCCGCTCATCGAACACTCCCATCATGTATGTGAACACGATTCACGAACAAGACCGTGCGAGCGTAGAGGCGACGGGGAGTGCTGACAACAGGCGTTGCAGAACAAGGAAGTTGTGCGCCCGGCCGCAGGCCCGGCCTGACGCCCGCCATGGGGCGCGTCATTGGCGGTGAGGGGCCGCGTTCAAGGGGCGGAACACCGACCCGGGTTCCATCGGCCGCGACCGGGGCGGAACGGGCAGGGACGGGGAAGCACAGGAGGCTTCCCCGTCCACCGCGTTTCCGCAGGCCGGCGGCCGATGGGAACCCGGAGCCGAACCCGGTGTCGCTGGACGGGCCGTGCGCGCAGCAGGAGACTGCCGCCGGCCGTCTGATCTTCCGGGTGGGGCGGCCCGGTCCGTACGGTCACGGACCCGGCCACCACGTCATACCGTCACGCCAACCCTGCCACGAGATCCGCGACCGACTTGCGGCGGCCCGTGTAGAACGGGACCTCTTCCCGCACGTACAGCCGCGCCTCGGACGCGCGCAGATGACGCATCAGGTCGACAATGCGGTACAGCTCGTCGGCCTCGAAGGCCAGGACCCACTCGTAGTCGCCGAGCGAGAACGACGCCACGGTGTTGGCGCGTACGTCAGGGTAGCCGCGCGCCATCTTGCCGTGGTCCGCGAGCATCCTACGGCGGTCCTCGTCGGGCAGCAGGTACCAGTCGTAGCTGCGGACGAAGGGGTAGACGCTCAC
Organism: Streptomyces sp. NPDC056987; assembly: GCF_042673865.1. Taxonomy (NCBI): domain Bacteria; kingdom Bacillati; phylum Actinomycetota; class Actinomycetes; order Kitasatosporales; family Streptomycetaceae; genus Streptomyces; species Streptomyces sp. NPDC056987. Next base: position 68,201 of record NZ_JBHURV010000001.1, on the reverse strand, counting down.
GTAGTCGCGGGGCGTCTCGTCGGCCAGGAAGGCCGGCACGTGCGACTTGTTGAACTCGGCGGGGCGGTGCAGCGCCATGTTCGACCAGACCGGCTCCAGCGCGCGGCCGAGCCGGGTGCGCCGGAAGCGGTTGTACGCGTCCTGCAGCGCGTCCGAGGTCTCGGAGTGCCACCAGATCATGATGTCGGCGTCGGCGCGCAGCCCGGACACGTCGTACGCGCCCCGCACGGTGACGTCCTCCGTCCCGAGCTGGTCGAACAGCTCCTGGACCTCGTCCGCGTAACCGGTCCGGTCCTCCGGCAGGACGTCCCGCAGCCTGAAGACGGACCACAGGGTGTAGCGGATGACCTCGTTGAGGTCCTTGGCCTTCTTGCCCGCGTTCGGGGCCTTCTCCGGAGAAGCAGTCATGGGGCTATTCTCCCGCGCCCCGACCGGTGCCCGGCGCCAGGGTCGACGTGGCGATGATCTCGTCGGCGGCGCGCCGGGCGCTCGCGACGCAGGCGGGGATGCCGACGCCGTCGTACGCCGCGCCGCACACGCGCAGCCCGGGGAGTTTGGCGAGGGCGTCGCGGACGCGGGCGACCCTGGCCTGGTGGCCGACCGGGTACTGGGGCAGTCCGGCGGTCCAGCGGGTCACCTCGTGGGCGACGGGCCGGGCCGTCAGGCCGGTCGCCTCGCGGAGGTCGCGCAGGGAGACGTCGAGGAGTTCGGAGTCCTCGCGCTCCAGCTGCTCCTCCTCGCCGTACCGCCCGATCGAGGTGCGCAGCAGGAACAGGCCGGGCGCGGCCCGGTCGACCCACCCCCACTTCCGGGTGGAGAAGGTCGACGCCTTGATGGCGTGGCCGTCGACGGGCGGGACGAGAAAGCCGCTGCGGTCGGGCAGGGCGGCGGCGTCGGCGCGCCGGAAGGCCATCGTCACCAGGGCCATCGACGCGTACTCGACGGTGGCGAGTTCGGCGGAGGCGGCCGGTGACTCGTCGGCGAGCAGGGCGGCGGCGGACCACGCCGGGGTGGCGAGGACCACGCCGTCGGCGGCCAGGGTCTCCCGGTCGGTACGGATGTGCCAGCCCTCCGCCGTCCGGACCAGCGCGAGGACGGGGGTCTCCGTCCTGATCTCGCCGCCCCCGGCCCGTACGGCGTCCGCGACGGCGCCCGGGAGGCGGCCCACGCCGCCCTCGATGCCCGCGAAGACCGCGCCGCCGGGCCGCGCTCCCGCGGCGGCCCGCTCCTGGAGGTCGCGGACGCCGGCCAGCAGCGAGTCGTGGCTCCGGACGGCGTCGAAGAGCTGTGGGACGGCCGCCTTCATGGAGATGCGGTACGCGTCGCCCGCGTAGACCCCGCCGAGCAGCGGTTCGACCAGCCGGTCGACGACCTCGCGGCCGAGCCGCTCCGCGACGTACGCGCCGATCGCCACGTCGTCGCCGACCTCGGTGGGGGGCAGCTCCGGTTCGCGGGCGAGCCGGGCGAGCCCCTCGTCGGAGAGGAGCCCGGAGAGGGCGGCGGGGTCGCCGGGCACGCCCATCACATGGCCCTTGGGCATGGGCCGCAGCGCGCCCCGGGTCCACACGGAGGCGGTGGTGGCGGTGGGCGGCTGGAGCAGCGCGCCGAGCCCGACCTCCTCGGCGAGGCCGACGCCCTCGGGTCTGCGGGCGAGCATGGACTCGGCGCCGAGGTCGACGGGGGCGCCCTCGATCTCGCCCGTGCGCAGCTTGCCGCCGAGCCGGTCGGTGGCCTCCAGCAGGGTGACCCGGATGCCGGCGCCGAGCAGCCGGTGGGCGGCGGCGAGACCGGCGATGCCGCCCCCGATGACGACGGCATGGCCGGTGTGCGTGTCCACGTGCTGCGCGCTCGACTCCATGGCTCCACTCTCTCAAACGGGTTCCCTCGGCCCGTCAGGTGTCCCGTCCGGAACGAGTCCTGACCGTGACCGCTTCGAAGCCGTGGAGGAGCAACCCGCGCAGGGGCCCCACACGTCGAACCCGCGACGACAACCGAATCCCTGGGGGGACCATGCGTACGATGCCCGCACTCGCGGCGGCACTGCTCACCGCTTCGCTCGCGCTCGCCGGATGCAGCGCGGGCGGTACGCAGGACACGGCCTCGAAGGCCGTCTCCCGGCCCGCCGGGGAGCGGGGCGGCCAGGCGGACGGGGCCGGCACGGAGGCCGGTGACGCGGCCGCGCCCGGCGCCCAGGGCAAGGACGGGAAGAGCGGCACGCCCGCCGGGGTCCATGTGATCCGCACCGCCGAGCTGACCGTGCGGGTCGAGGACGCGCGCAAGGCGCTCGCCACGGCGCGGGCGGCGGCCGGGAACGCCGGGGGGCTGGTGCAGGACGAGGTCACGGAGCGGGACGAGGACAGCGGGGTGACGTCGCGGGTCGTGCTCCGGGTTCCGGGGGCCTCGTACGACGCGGTGCTGTCCGAACTGGCGGGCACCGGAACGCTGCTGGCGCGCAAGGCGAAGGCCGAGGACGTCACCGACCAGGTCGTGGACGTGGAGAGCCGGATCGCCTCGCAGCGCGTGAGTGTGGCGCGCGTACGGGAGTTGATGGACCGGGCCACGAAGCTGAGCGATGTGGTGGCGCTGGAAGGGGAGTTGAGCAACCGCCAGTCGGCGCTGGAGGCGCTCCTCGCCCAGCAGGCGTCGCTCAAGGACCGCACCACGCTGGCCACGATCACCCTGGAGCTCTTCGAGAAGCAGGCCGTGGAGAAGGAGCGGAAGGCGGAGGATCCGGGGTTCCTGGACGCGCTGGGCGGCGGCTGGGACGCGCTCCTCGCGACGCTGCGGTGGATCGGGGTGGTCCTCGGCGCGGTGCTGCCGTTCGCCGCCGTGCTCGGCGCGCTCCTCCTGCTCTGGCGCCTGGTGCGCCGGCTGCTGCCCGCGCCGGCGCCGGCGGCCGGGCCCGCGGAGCCGGCGCACCCCGCCGAAACGGCCGAGCGGGGACGCGAGGAGGACTGACCGGCCGCGCCCGCGTAGCGTTCCCTCCCGGCAGGACCGCGCGAACGACGCGCACACCGACCGGAGGGACGCGCAATGGCGGCGCAGCGCATGGTGGTCATCGGGGGCGACGCGGCGGGCATGTCCGCCGCGTCGGCGGCCCGCAGGGGCCGGGGCCCGGACGAGCTGGAGATCGTCGCGTTCGAGCGCGGCCATTTCACCTCGTACTCGGCGTGCGGCATCCCGTACTGGGTGAGCGGCGATGTCACGGACCGGGACGCGCTGATCGCCCGTACGCCCGAGGAGCACCGGGCCCGTGGCATCGCGCTGCGGACCCGCACGGAGGCCGTGGAGATCGACCTGGCGGGGCAGCGGGTACGCACCCGCGACGTCGACGCCGGGACCGAGGACTGGACCGGCTTCGACCAGCTGGTCGTGGCGACGGGCGCCCGCCCCGTACGTCCCGCGCTGCCCGGGATCGACGCGCCGGGCGTGCACGGGGTGCAGACCCTCGACGACGGCCAGGCGCTGCTGGACACCCTCACCGCGACGACGGGCGGGCGCGCGGTCGTCGTCGGCGCCGGGTACATCGGCGTGGAGATGGCCGAGGCGCTGCTGAAGCGGGGGTACGAGGTCACCGTCCTGCACCGCGACGAGCAGCCGATGGCGACCCTCGACCCGGACATGGGGCGGCTGGTCCACGGGGCGATGGACGGGCTGGGTATCACCACCGTGGGCGGCGCGGAGGTGACCGCGATCCGCACCGGCGCGGACGGCCGGGTGCGGGCGGTGGCCACGGCGGACGCCGAGTACCCGGCGGACGTCGTCGTGCTGGGCATCGGGGTCGAGCCGGAGACCTCCCTCGCCCGCGCCGCCGGGCTGCCCGTCGGACCGCACGGCGGGCTGCTCACCGACCTGTCGATGCGGGTGCGCGGCCAGGAGAACGTCTGGGCGGGCGGTGACTGCGTGGAGGTCCTCGACCTGGTCTCCGGCGCCACCCGCCACATCGCGCTGGGCACGCACGCCAACAAGCACGGCCAGATCATCGGGGCGAACGTGAGCGGCGGCTACGCCGTCTTCCCCGGCGTGGTGGGCACGGCCGTCAGCAAGGTCTGCGACCTGGAGATCGCGCGGACGGGGCTGCGCGAGAAGGACGCCCGCAGGGCGGGGCTCCAGTTCGTGAGCGCGACGATCGAGTCGACGCACAGCGCGGGCTACTACCCGGGCGCGGCGCTGATGACGGTGAAGATGCTCGCGGAGCGCCGTACGGGGCGGCTGCTGGGGGTGCAGATCGTCGGCCGGGAGGGGGCGGCGAAGCGCGTCGACATCGCGGCGGTGGCGCTGACCGCCGGGATGACGGTGGAGCGGATGACCACGCTGGACCTGGGGTACGCGCCGCCGTTCTCGCCCGTCTGGGACCCCATCCTCGTCGCCGCGCGGAAGGCGACGACGGCGGTCCGGGCGGCGGGCTGGTGAGCCGCCGGGGGCGGCGGGGGCGCCGAGCGGGACGAATCACCCCCGCCCGGGGGCGATTCGTCCCCGCGCCACCAGCGGGTTTCGGCCAATCAGCGAGCGGTCTGCGTGTGTACGTAGTCGACGAGCCTGGTCAGTGAGTCCGGGTCCATGCTCGGCAGCACGCCGTGGCCCAGGTTGAAGACATGGCCTTCGAGCCCGGCCGCCGCGTCGAGCACCTCGCGGGCCTTGGTCTCCACCGCCGGGGTGGGGGCGAAGAGGACGGCCGGGTCGAGGTTGCCCTGGAGCGCCTTGCCGGGGCCGACGCGGCGGGCCGCCTCGTCCAGCGGGACGCGCCAGTCGACGCCGACGACATCGGCGCCGGCCTCGCCCATCAGGCCGAGCAGTTCACCCGTACCGACACCGAAGTGGATGCGGGGCACACCGTACGACGCGACGGCGTCGAAGACCTTCGCGGAGGCGGGCAGCACGGAGCGGCGGTAGTCGGCGGGGGCCAGGGCGCCCACCCACGAGTCGAAGAGCTGGACGGCGCTCGCGCCCGCCTCGATCTGCACCTTGAGGAAGGCCGCGGTGATCCCGGCGAGCCGGTCCAGCAGGTCGGCCCAGAGCTCCGGGTCGCCGTACATCATGGCCTTGGTGTGCTCGTGGTTGCGGGACGGACCGCCCTCCACGAGGTAGCTGGCGAGCGTGAAGGGCGCCCCGGCGAACCCGATGAGCGGGGTGGAGCCCAGCTCGCCCGTGAGCATGCCGATGGCCTCGGTGACGTAGGAGACGTCGTCCGGCGTGAGGTCGCGCAGCCGGGCCAGGTCGCCGCGGGTGCGGATCGGCTCGGCGACGACGGGGCCGACGCCCGGCTTGATGTCCAGGTCGAGGCCGATGGCCTTGAGGGGGACGACGATGTCGCTGAAGTAGATCGCGGCGTCGACCTTGTGGCGCCGTACCGGCTGGAGCGTGATCTCGGTGACCAACTCGGGCCGCATGCACGATTCCAGCATCGGGATGCCCTCGCGGACCTTCAGGTACTCGGGCAGCGAACGCCCCGCCTGGCGCATGAACCAGACCGGTGTGTGCGGCACCGGCTCCCGTCGGCATGCCTTCAGGAAGGCCGATTCGTACGTCTTCGTCTGCTGGCCCGGGGGGCGTTCGTTGGCGCTCACGTACAGAATCTTCCCATGTACGGGGAAGCCGCCGGCCCGGGCCGGGTGTCCCTCCCTGCGCGAGACGCGCGTTCCGCCTACTCTTCCCCGCATGGCTGCGGCTCAGGGACAGTTTTCCGATCATTCCAACGGCACCGGGGAAACGGACGGCGGGGAGGGCGATTGCGTCCCGTCCGCGTTCCGTTCCGCGGTCGACGCGCTGCGGACGGCGCGACCGCGCCCCGGCGTCGAGATCGACCCGACACCGGCGCCGAAGCGGCTCGCGCCGTACGCGTACGCCCTGGAGGCGGCGGCGGTCGACGGTGACGACGATCTGGCCGACGGCCGGCTGATCCTGCTGCACGACCCGTCCGGGCACGACGCCTGGCAGGGCACCTTCCGGCTGGTCACGCTCGTACGGGCGGAGCTGGAGCCGGAGATGGCCGCCGACCCGCTGCTCCCCGAGGTGTGCTGGTCGTGGCTGACGGGGGCGCTGGCGGCGCGCGGTCTGTCGTACGAGGAGGCGAGCGGCACGGTCACCCGGGCCGGGTCGCACTACTTCGGGGGGCTCGCGGAGCGCAGGCCGGCGACGCAGATCGAGATCCGGGCGTCCTGGACCCCGCGCGAGGACCGCGGCGGGCCCGACGCGGCGGCGCACCTGGGGGCGTGGTGCGATCTGCTCTGCCAGGTCGCGGGGCTGCCGCCGGGTGCGGGCGGACCGCAGAACGCGGGGACCACGGGGAGCACAGGGAACGCGGGGGACACGATGGGGGCGGGCGTGGTGTCGCTGCCCCAGCGACGGGGCCCCCAGGTCTCCTGACGCCCTCTCACGCCCCGTCGCGCCCCCACTCCACTCCCCCACTTCCCCCCCCCTGACCGCCCGACCGCACCGCTCCGCCACCCCGGCGGCGGCACCGCGCGCCCGCTTCCGCGCTCCCGTCGCACGCCCCGTCTCCGGGCCCCCCACCTCGGCGCTCCCTCCGCACGCGCCTTCACCACTCCGCCACACCACGTCCCCCGCGCTCCCCCGTCCGGGGGACCACTCGTAGGATGATCGATCACGCATCCGAATTGCCCGAATTGTTACTCACTAATTCGTGATCATTCTCTAAAGGCGAGCGGGATTGCTGCCGAAGAGGTCAATGACCCTTCACACACGGTTCGCCCCGGCTTCATCCCCCGCAGCCGGCCCCGTCCCGCACCTTCCCCAGGAGGCCTGGTGTCCGTTCTCCTTGAGCAGCCCGCAAGCCTGGTCGCCTACCGCCCGAACAAGCCGACGGCCATGGTCGTCGTGGCCGACCCACGCGTCCGCTCCACCGTCACCCGCCACCTGTGGGCCCTTGGAGTACGTGACGTCATCGAGGCGTCGTCCATCGCGGAGGCCCGCCCCCGCGTCGGCAACCCGCGCGACATCTGCGTTGCCGACGTCCACCTGCCCGACGGATCCGGGCTGACCCTGCTGTCCGAGACCCGGGCGGCGGGCTGGCCCAACGGCCTCGCCCTCTCCGCCGCCGACGACATCGGCGCGGTGCGCAACGCCCTCGCGGGCGGCGTCAAGGGCTATGTCGTCACCGGCACCCGTACGAACATCGGCCACCCCGGCCGCCCCGGCGTCGCCCCGCTGGGCGCCGGGCAGCGGATGCACCGCCGCCCCCCGGGCGCCCCGAACCACCCCGGTGGCTACCGGGAGCTGTCGGGCCGCGAGGTCGAGGTCCTCAGGCTGGTCGCCGAAGGCCAGTCCAACAAGGCCATCGGCGTCTCCATGGGCCTGTCCGCGCTCACCGTCAAGAGCCACCTCGCCCGCATCGCGCGCAAGCTCGGCACGGGTGACCGGGCGGGGATGGTCGCGGTGGCCCTCCGTACCGGAATCATCCACTGAACCCGGCACGCGACCGGACAGGAGCACTGACCGCTTCTCGCCCCCACCGCCCGTCGACGGAACGTTCCGTCGACGGGCGCCGTCCGTTCACAGATACCCTTGACAGGTGACCGACGCCCAAGAGACCGCAGCAGAGCCAGCACTGCGAACCACCGGGGGCCCGCGGCGGCAGTCGCTGGTGTCGCTGCCCCCGGACGACGTCGAATCGGCGCCGATCCCCTTGCTGGAGCCCCGCGAGGGCATTCCACCGGTGGTCGCCACCGACGCGGCGCTCGCCGAGGTGACCGCCGCCTTCGCCGCGGGCACCGGCCCCGTCGCGGTCGACGCGGAGCGCGCCTCCGGCTACCGCTACGGTCAGCGCGCCTATCTCGTCCAGCTCCGCCGCGAGGGCGCGGGCACGGCGCTGATCGACCCGGTCGGCTGCCCCGACCTCTCCGGGCTCGGCGACGCACTCTCCGGTACGGAGTGGATCCTGCACGCGGCGACCCAGGACCTGCCCTGCCTGCGGGAAATAGGCATGATCCCCACCACGCTCTTCGACACCGAGCTGGCGGGCCGCCTCGCGGGCTTCCCGCGGGTCGGCCTCGGCGCGATGGTCGAGAACGTCCTCGGGTACGCGCTGGAGAAGGGCCACTCCGCCGTCGACTGGTCGACCCGCCCGCTCCCCGAGCCCTGGCTGCGGTACGCCGCGCTCGACGTGGAACTCCTCGTCGATCTGCGGGACGCCCTGGAGAAGGAGCTGGACCGGCAGGGCAAGCTCGACTGGGCGCACCAGGAGTTCGAGGCGATCGCCTCGGCCCCGCCCGCGCCGCCGCGCAAGGACCCGTGGCGCCGCACGTCGGGCATGCACAAGGTGCGCCGCCGCCGGCAGATGGCGGTCGTACGGGAACTGTGGACGACCCGCGACCACGTCGCGCAGCGGCGTGACGTCTCCCCCGGCAAGGTGCTCAGCGACACCGCGATCGTCGAGGCGTCGCTCTCGCTGCCCGCGACCGTGCAGGCGCTGACGGCCCTTCCCGGGTTCGGGCACCGGATGGGCAGACGCCAGCTCGAACAGTGGCAGGCGGCGGTCGACCGGGCGAAGGCGCTGCCCGACACCGAGCTGCCCCAGCCCGGCCAGCCCCTCACGGGTCCCCCGCCGCCGCGTTCCTGGGCCGACAAGGACCCGGAGGCCGCGGCGCGGCTCTCGGCGGCGCGCGCGGCGGTCTCGGAACTGGCCGAGCGGATCACCATGCCGCAGGAGAACCTGATCACACCGGACACGGTCCGCCGGGTCTGCTGGGAGCCGCCGAAGGAGCCGACGGTGGAGAACGTGGCGGCGGCCCTGACCGCGCACGGCGCCCGCCGGTGGCAGGTCGAACTGGTGGCCCCCCTCCTGGCGAAAGCGCTGGTCGCGGCGTAGGGGCACGGCCGGAAGGACAGCAGGGCTGGGCAACTTGGTTACTGGTAAGTAGCATGGGGGCGGAAGCACGCCTTTCGGCGTGCCCCGCAGTGCCATCCCGCACCCTGGAGGAGAGCCATCGTGCCTCGTACCGTCAGGGATGTCGTCTTCGTCGACGGCGTCCGCACCCCGTTCGGCAAGGCGGGCCCGAAGGGCATGTACCACGAGACCCGGGCCGACGATCTCGTCGTCAAGTCGATCCGGGAGCTGCTGCGCCGCAACCCGGACCTCGACCCGGCCCGGATCGACGAGGTGGCCGTCGCCGCGACCACGCAGATCGGCGACCAGGGCCTGACGCTCGGGCGGACCGCGGGGATCCTCGCGGGGCTGCCGCAGTCGGTGCCCGGTTACTCGGTCGACCGGATGTGCGCGGGCGCGCTGACCGCCGTGACCTCCACCGCGGGCTCCATCGCCTTCGGCGCGTACGACGTCGTCGTGGCGGGCGGGGTCGAGCACATGGGCCGGCACCCGATGGGCGAGGGCGTCGACCCGAACCCGCGGTTCGTCTCCGAGAAGCTCGTCGACGACTCCGCGCTGTTCATGGGCATGACGGCGGAGAACCTGCACGACCGCTTCCCGCACCTCACCAAGGCGCGCGCGGACGAGTACGCGGTGCGGTCGCAGGAGAAGGCGGCCAAGGCGTACGCCAACGGCTCGATCCAGCAGGACCTGGTGCCGATCTCGGTCCGCCGGACGAACCCGGAGACCGGGGAGACCGGCTGGGGCCTGGCCACCGCCGACGAGCCGATGCGGCCGGGCACGACGCTGGAGATGCTCGCCGGTCTGAAGACCCCGTTCCGGCCGCACGGCCGGGTCACCGCGGGCAACGCGGCGGGGCTGAACGACGGCGCCACCGCCTCGCTGATCGCCGCCGAGGACTTCGCCCGCGAGCAGGGGCTGCCGGTCCGGATGCGGCTCGTGTCGTACGCCTTCGCCGGGGTCGAGCCCGAGGTGATGGGGTACGGCCCGATCCCGTCGACCGAGAAGGCCCTCGCCAAGGCGGGTCTCTCCATCTCCGACATCGGTCTCTTCGAGATCAACGAGGCGTTCGCGGTGCAGGTGCTCGCGTTCCTCGACCACTACGGCATCGCGGACGACGACGAGCGCGTCAACCAGTACGGCGGCGCGATCGCCTTCGGCCACCCGCTGGCCTCCTCCGGCGTACGGCTGATGACCCAGCTGGCCCGGCAGTTCGAGGCGCGGCCGGACGTCCGGTACGGCCTGACCACGATGTGCGTCGGCTTCGGCATGGGCGCGTCGGTCATCTGGGAGAACCCGCACTTCGACGGAGGCACCAAGTGAGCACCGCTGAACTCCTGAAGGGCGCGGCCGAGCTGTTCCCCGGCGAGGTCGTCACCCAGGCGCACGTACGCCACTTCGAACTCCCGGCGGGAGCCGGGCGGTTCGCGCTCATCACGCTGGACAACGGCCTGGACCACACGAAGCCGACGACGTTCGGCCCGCAGTCGCTGGCGAACCTGGACGCCGCGCTCGACCAGGTCGGCGCGGAGGCGTCCGAGGGATCGATCGTCGGGGTCGGGATCACCGGGAAGCCGTTCATCTTCGCGGTCGGCGCCGACCTCAAGGGTGTGGAGCTGCTGAAGCGCCACGAGGACGCGCTCGCGATCGGCCGGGGCGGCCACGAGGTCTTCAAGCGGATCGCCGCACTGCCGGTGCCGACCTTCGCGTACTACAACGGCGCGGCGATGGGCGGCGGCGTCGAGATCGGGCTGCACTGCACGTACCGTACGGTCTCGGCGGCGCTGCCCGCGTTCTCGCTGCCCGAGGTCTTCCTCGGTCTGGTGCCCGGCTGGGGCGGCTGCACGCTGCTGCCGAACCTGATCGGCGCGGAGCGCGCGGTCTCGGTCGTCATCGAGAACTCCCTCAACCAGAACAGGCAGCTCAAGGGCGGCCAGGTCTACGACCTGGGGATCGCGGACGCGCTGTTCGACGGGGCGGACTTCCTGGAGCAGTCGCTGGTCTGGACGGCGTCGGTGCTCAAGGGCGAGGTGACCGTCGGGCGCCCCGAGATCGACCGGGGCGAGGCGTGGGACGCGGCCGTGGCGCACGGGCGCTCCGTCGCGGACTCCAAGGTGCACGGGGCGGCCCCCGCCGCGTACCGGGCGCTGGACATCATCGCGGCGGCGAAGGACGGCGGCCTCCAGGCCGGCTTCGACGCGGAGGACCAGGCCCTCGCGGACCTGATCATGGGCGGCGAACTGCGGTCGGGGATCTACGCGTTCAACCTGGTGCAGAAGCGCGCCAAGCGGCCGGCCGGCGCGCCGGACAAGTCGCTGGCCCGCCCGGTCACCAAGGTGGGTGTGGTGGGCGCGGGGCTGATGGCCTCGCAGCTGGCGCTGCTGTTCCTGCGCCGTCTGGAGGTGCCGGTCGTGCTGACCGACATCGACCAGGACCGGATCGACAAGGGCGTGGGCTATGTCCACGGCGAGATCGACAAGCTGCTGCTGAAGTCCCGGATCAACCAGGACAAGGCCAACCGGCTCAAGGGCCTGGTCTCCGGTGTGCTGGACAAGGCCGACGGGTTCGCGGACGCGGACTTCGTCATCGAGGCCGTGTTCGAGGAGATGAGCGTCAAGCAGCAGGTGTTCGCGGAGGTCGAGGCGGTCGCCCCGGCGCACGCGATCCTCGCCACGAACACGTCGTCGCTGTCGGTCACCGAGATGGCCTCGAAGCTGAAGAACCCGGAGCGGGTCGTCGGCTTCCACTTCTTCAACCCGGTCGCGATCCTGCCGCTGCTGGAGATCGTGCGCGGCGAGCGGACCGACGACGCGTCGCTGGCCACCGCGTTCGGGGTGGCGAAGAAGCTGAAGAAGACGGCGGTGCTGGTGAAGGACGCGCCCGCGTTCGTCGTCAACCGGATCCTCACCCGCTTCATGGGCGAGATCCAGAACGTCATCGACGAGGGCACACCGGTCGAGGTGGCGGAGCGCGCGGTGGAGCCGCTGGGGCTGCCGATGTCGCCGCTGGTCCTGCTGGAGCTGGTCGGCCCGGCGATCGGCCTGCATGTCTCCGAGACGCTGCACGGGGCGTTCCCGGACCGGTTCACGGTCTCCGAGAACCTGGCCGCGGTGGTCAAGGCCGGGAAGCGCGGCTTCTACGTGTATGCCAACGACAACACGGCGGCGCCGGAGCTGGACCCGGAGGTCGCGGCGCTGCTGAAGCAGGGCGACACCGTGCTGACGGAGGAGCAGACGCGCGAGCGGGTCCTGGACGCGGTGGCGCAGGAGATCGGGCTGATGCTGGCCGAGGGCGTCGTCGCCGAGGCGCAGGACATCGACCTGTGTCTGATCACGGGCGCGGGCTGGCCCTTCCACCTGGGCGGTGTCACTCCGTACCTGGACCGCGCGGGCGTCTCGGAGCGGGTGAACGGCAAGCCGTTCCTGGCGCCGGGCGTGGCGAGCGTGCCCGCGTGACGCGGTGACGGTGTGAACTGATCCGGTCGTAACGGACGGGCCGTACGGGAGTGTCTCCGTACGGCCCGTTTCTTTCCCGGGCCGTTGGCGTCTTCCCGGGGCCGGGGCGTCAGATCGTCCGCCAGGCCTCCAGCGCCAGGCCCGTCTCGTCCTTCTGCCGGGTGACGCGCAGGGCCCCGTCGAGTCCGCGACAGGCCAGGACCACCCGGCCCGTGCCGTCCAGGGCGAGCGCCGGGGCGCCCGCGCAGGGTTCGCCGGTGGGGGTCCAGTTCAGGCCCGCGTCCTCGTCCTCGGTGGGGTACGCGGCGACCTGGAGGCGGCCGTCGGGGCCGCGGCCGGCCAGGATCGTGCAGTCGTACCCGTCGACGGGCGTACGGAGCACGGCGAGCGGGCCGGTGCCGGGGCCGCCGAGGGGGACGGGGGCGGTCCCGGGGCGCCAGGCGCGGACGGTGCCGTCGTCGGCGTCGCGCCAGAAGCGGGTGAGCCGTCCGGTGCCGGTGGACCCGGCGGTGACCGTGCCGGGCGCGACGGACGCCGCGGGTTCGTCCTCGGCGCGCGCCAGTTTCGCGTCGGGCGTCCCGCGGAGCCAGCGCACCGTGCCGCCCCCGGCGGGGACGAGGATGTCGATGGCCCCGCCGTCGGTGACGGCGGCGGAGGTCTCGCCGGTCAGGGTGGTGTCCGCGGCGTTGGCGCCGCCCCACGGCTGCCAGCGGCCGGTGGGCGACTGATGCTTGGCGGAGAGGCCGCCGTTGGCGTTGCGTACGAACAGGTGCATCGAACCCGTCGTGTCCAGGACGGCGGACGGCATGCCGATGCGGGCGCCCTTCTCGCGGTCCTTGCCGTGCGGATTGCCCACGGACTGCCAGTCCCGCAGCGGCCGGCCCGTCTGGAACTGGACGGCGTGGACGAGATCGCGCTCGACGGCTCCGCCGGCGCCCGGCCGGTCCCGTACCCCCAGCAGATGGACGAAGCCGTCGGCGCCCTGCGCGACCGCCGTGTACGGCAGGAGCCCGGCGAGGGGCAGCGACTCGGGACCCGACCACTCCGGGCCGCCGGTCCTGGTCTCGGTCCAGCGGAGGACTCCGCCCGGGGTGGGCGCGTACGCCGTCAGCCTGCCGTCCTTGCCGCGCAGCAGCCAGCCGGTGACCGGAGGGAGCGCGGAGTCCGCGGGCGGCTCGGCCGGGGTGCGGTGCGGTGCCATGGCCTGCCACCACCTCCCCGAGTGCGAGAAATCCCGGACCACGATAGTACGCGGGGGTATGCGGCGGAGGTTCGGGGAGTCACCCGGGGCGCCCGGCGGCTGACGGGCGGTCGACTGTGGCACGCTGCGGAGGTGCTGAACAAGCTGATCGTCGACGCGGCGAACGTGGTCGGTTCCGTGCCCGACGGGTGGTGGCGCGACCGGCGCGGGGCCACCGAGCGGCTGCGCGACTCCCTCGTGCCGTTCGCGGCGGAGGGGGTGGCCGGGCAGCCGGGCCCCGTCGAGGTCGTCCTCGTCGTGGAGGGCGCGGCCCGGGGCGTGGAGTCGGTGCCGGGCGTACGGGTCGAGCCGGCGGCCGACAGCGGGGACGACCGGATCGTGGAACTGGCGGCGGGGGCGGCGCGGGACGGGGTCGACTGCCTCGTGGTCACCGCCGACCGGGAACTGCGGCTGCGCGTCGCGGCGTACGGCGCGCGCTGCGCGGGGCCGAGGACCGTACGGGAGCCGCCGGACGAGCCCGCGTAGCGCCCGCCGGGTCCATCGGGGCGGGCCCCCGGCGGGTGCCCGCCGGGTCAGCGGGGCGTGTTGATGCGGCTGTGCGTCCGGCCGTACACGAAGTAGACGACGCAGCCGATGACCATCCAGATGCCGAAGCGCAGCCAGGTCTCGGCGGGCAGGTTGAGCATCAGCCACAGGGAGGCCAGTACGGACGCGATCGGCACCCAGGGCACCAGCGGGGCGCGGAAGGCGCGCGGCAGGTCCGGGCGCGTGCGGCGCAGGATGATGACGCCGAGCGCGACCACGATGAAGGCGAACAGGGTGCCGATGTTGACGAGTTCGGCCAGTTCCTCGATGGAGGTGAAGCCCGCGACGATCGCGACGAGCACCCCGAGGAGGATGGTGGAGCGGTAGGGCGTGCCGAACTTCGGGTGGACGTGGGAGAAGGTCCTCGGCAGCAGTCCGTCCCGGCTCATCGCGAAGAACACCCGGGTCTGGCCCAGCAGCAGGATCATGCAGACCGAGGTGAGCCCGACCGCCGCGCCGAAGCTGATCAGGCCGGCCCAGAAGGGGTGGCCGACGGACTTGAAGGCGTCGGCGAGCGGGGCGTCCACGGAGAGTTGGGTGTAGTGCTGCATGCCGGTGACGACGAGGGACACGGCGACGTAGAGCACGGTGCAGATGAAGAGCGAGCCGAGGATGCCGCGGGGCACGTCGCGCTGCGGGTTGCGGGTCTCCTCGGCGGCGGTGGCGACGATGTCGAAGCCGATGAAGGCGAAGAAGACGACGGCCGCCGCGGTGAAGATCCCCATGACGCCGAAGTTGGTGGGCGTGTACCCGGCCATGAGCTGGATGATCGGCGCGGCGAGACCGCCGCCGGCGGAGGCCTTCTCGGCCGGCGGGATGAACGGCTTGTAGTTGGAGCCGGTGATGAAGAAGGCGCCGACGACGATCACGATCAGGACGACGGTGACCTTGACGGCGACGATGATGCCGGTGATCCGCGAGGAGAGCTTCACCCCGGCGACGAGGATCGCGGTCAGGGCGAGAACGAGCAGGAAGGCCAGGAGGTCGAAGCCGAACTTCCCGTTCTGGGTGCCGGAGAGGTAGTCGGGCAGGCTCGCCCCGGCGTTGCCGAGCAGGGAGCGTACGTATCCGGACCAGCCGACGGCGACGACCGCGCAGCCGAGGGCGAGTTCGAGGACGAGGTCCCAGCCGATGATCCAGGCGGGGAGTTCGCCGAGGGAGGCGTACGAGAAGGTGTACGCGGATCCGGCGACCGGCACGGTCGAGGCGAACTCGGCGTAGCAGAGAGCGGCCAGGGCGCAGACGACGCCCGCGACGACGAAGCCGAGGGCGGTGGCGGGTCCGGCGGTCTGCTTGGCGACGACGCCCGTCAGGACGAAGATGCCGGTGCCGATGATCACTCCGACGCCGAAGACCGTCAGGTCGAGCGCGGAGAGGGTCTTCTTGAGCGCGTACTCGGGTTCTTCGGTGTCACGGATCGACTGTTCTACGTTTTTTGTACGGAACAGACCGCTTTGGGCCGGTCCCGGGTCCTGCTGCGTACTCACCGGCGTACCTCCGTGTGCGCGTTCATCCGGCAATATTCGAGAGGTTGCGGGCCCCGAATACCCGGAATCGGCACAATTCACACGGATGGGCCGTTCCGACCGCCCTGGACGGGTGGTCGGAACGGCCCATTCGCGCCATCCGGCGCGGTCGGATCCGGACGCCGGAGGGGAGGTCAGTCGCGGGCGACCTCGGCGGACGCGCCGGCCAGCCGGCCGTCGAGCTTCGCCACCAGACCGGTGACCTGGCGGGCGATGTCCGGCGCGGTCAGCCCGATCTCGGCCATGACCTCCTTGCGGGAGGCGTGGTCGAGGAAGCGCGGCGGAATGCCGAAGTCGCGCAGCGGTACGTCGACCCCGGCGTCCCGCAGCGCCTGCGCGACGGCCGAGCCGACGCCGCCGACGCGGCCGTTGTCCTCGACGGTGACGACGACGCGGTGCTGCTCGGCGAGCGGGGCGAGGGCCTCGTCGACCGGTTTGACCCAGCGGGGGTCGACGACGGTCGTGGTGATGCCCTGCCGGTCGAGCAGCCCGGCGATCTCCAGGCACATCGGGGCGAGCGCGCCGACGGAGACCAGCAGCACGTCGGCCGGGCCCTCGTCGGGCCTGCGCAGCACGTCCATGCCGCCGATCCGGCCGAGGGCGGCTACGGCCGGGCCGACGGCGCCCTTGGAGTAGCGGACCACGGTCGGGGCGTCCTCGACCGCGACGGCCTCCCGGAGCTGGGCGCGTACCTGGTCGGCGTCGCGCGGGGCGGCGATCCGCAGACCCGGCACGCACTGGAGCATGGACATGTCCCACATGCCGTTGTGCGAGGCGCCGTCGGTGCCGGTGACGCCGGCCCGGTCGAGAACAAACGTCACTCCACAGCGGTGCAGGGCGACGTCCATCAGGACCTGGTCGAAGGCGCGGTTGAGGAAGGTCGCGTAGAGGGCGAACACGGGGTGCACCCCGCCGGTGGCGAGGCCCGCCGCGGAGACCGCGCCGTGCTGCTCGGCGATGCCGACGTCGTAGACGCGGTCGGGGAACGCCTTCGCGAACTTCTCCAGGCCGACCGGCTGGAGCATGGCCGCGGTGATCGCGACGATGTCCTCGCGCTCGTGGCCGAGCTTGACCATCTCCTCCCCGAAGACCGAGGTCCAGTCCATGCCGCCGGCGGCGATGGGCAGCCCGGTGTCGGGGTGGATCGGTCCGATGCCGTGGAAGTGGTCGGCCTCGTCCTGCTCGGCCGGCTCGTAACCGCGGCCCTTCTCCGTGATGCAGTGCACGATGACCGGGCCGCCGAAGCGCTTGGCTCGCACCAGCGCGGACTCCAGGGCCTCGATGTCGTGGCCGTCGATGGGGCCGACGTACTTGAGGCCGAGGTCCTCGAACATGCCCTGCGGGGCGATGAAGTCCTTGAGGCCCTTCTTGGCGCCGTGCAGCGTGTCGTACAGGGGGCGGCCGACGACCGGGGTGCGCTCCAGGAGGTCCTTGCCGCGGGCCAGGAAGCGCTCGTAGCCGTCGGTGGTGCGCAGGGTCGCCAGGTGGTTGGCGAGGCCGCCGATGGTCGGCGCGTACGACCGCTCGTTGTCGTTGACGACGATGACGAGGGGGCGGTCCTTGGCGGCGGCGATGTTGTTGAGCGCCTCCCAGGCCATGCCGCCGGTGAGGGCGCCGTCCCCGATCACGGCGACGACGTGGTCGTCCTTCTTCAGGACCTCGTTGGCCTTGGCGAGCCCGTCGGCCCAGCCGAGGACGGTGGAGGCGTGGGAGTTCTCGATGATGTCGTGGTCGGACTCGGCGCGCGACGGGTAGCCGGAGAGGCCGTCCTTGCTCCGCAGCTTCGAGAAGTCCTGACGTCCCGTGAGCAGTTTGTGCACGTACGACTGGTGGCCCGTGTCGAACAGGACCTTGTCCTGCGGGGAGTCGTAGACACGGTGCAGGGCGATGGTCAGCTCGACGACCCCGAGGTTGGGGCCGAGGTGGCCGCCGGTCTTGGAGACCGCGTCCACGAGAAAGGACCGGATCTCGCCGGCCAGCTCCTGGAGCTGCTCCGGGCCGAGCCGGTCCAGATCGCGCGGTCCCCTGATGCGGGTCAGCATCGCCACCCGTGCCTCCTTGCGTATATGAGCCGTCGAGCCCTGCCGATCAGCCGAGTCTAATGTTCCACTCGGGCGGGTGGACGCCGGGCGGTGCGTTGTGCGTCACCCGTTCGGCCCTAGGCATGTCATATCAGTGTGCCCTTGAGGGACGCCTGATACGCCAGTGGTTCCGGCGTGACACGACACGGCCCGGCACCCGGTGGTTCACCGGGTGCCGGGCACGGCCGTGCGCGGTGCGGGGGGGCGGTGCTCAGGCGCGGCCCGCCGTCTTCTGGGTCTTGCGGGTGACGGCGTCGATGACCACGGTGGCCAGCAGGACGGCGCCGGTGATCATGAACTGGATCGCCGAGGCGATGCCCTGGAGGGCCAGCCCGTACTGGATGGAGACGATCACCAGCACACCGAGCAGCGCGTTCCAGGTGCGGCCCCGGCCGCCGAAGAGGCTGGTGCCGCCGATGACGGCCGCCGCGATGGCGTTCATCAGCAGGTCGCCGCTGCCCGCGCCCTGGTTGGCCGAGGCGATCTTGGAGGCGATGAAGAGGCCGCCGACCGCCGCGAACGTACCGGCGATCGAGAAGACCGAGATCCGGATCAGCGTGACGTTGATACCGGCGCGACGGGACGCCTCGACGCTGCCGCCGAGGGCGAAGATCTTCCGGCCGTACGCGGTGCGGCGCAGCACGAAGTCGGTGACGACGAGCACCAGGAGGAAGATCACGACCGCCAGGGGCAGGCCCTTGTACTGGTTGTAGAGGATCGCCACGCCGAAGGAGAGGACGGCGAGCAGTCCGGTGCGCAGCAGGATCTCGCTCAGCGGACGGGACGGGACTCCGGCCGCCTCGCGCCTGCGGTTGTCGAGGAACGCCGTGAGGAAGTACGCGGCGACCGCGACGACGGCGAGGCCGTAGGCCGCCGCGACATCGGTGAAGTAGTAGCTGGTGAGCTGGGTGATCACTCCGTCGGGGGTGAGGTTGATCGTGCCGTTGCTGCCGAGGATCTGGAGCATGAAGCCGGACCAGAAGAGCAGTCCGGCCAGGGTGACGGCGAAGGCGGGGGCACCGACGCGGGCGAAGAAGAAGCCGTGGACCGCGCCGATGGCCGCGCCGCTGACGACGGCGACGACCAGGGCCAGCCACTCGTTCATCCCGTGTGTGACGCTCAGCACGGCGACGATGGCGCCGGACACCCCGCTGACCGATCCGACCGAGAGGTCGATCTCGCCGAGCAGCAGGACGAAGACGATGCCGACGGCGATCATCCCGGTGCCGACCATGGCGACGGAGATGTCGGAGAGGTTGCCCGCGGTGAGGAAGTTCGAGTTGAGGCTCTGGAAGATGGCCCAGATGACGACGAGGCCGATGACGACGGGTATGGAGCCCAGGTCGCCCGCGCGTATCCGCCGCTTGAACTCGGTCAGGTATCCGGCGAAGCCCTGCTCGCGCACGAGCAGCCGGGGGTCGATCGCGGTGACCGCGCCGTCCGCGGCGGGCGGGGCGTCCACCGGGGCCGGGGCCCTGGTGCCGGTGGTCTCGGCGTCGGTGCTCTTGACGTCGGTGCTCTCTGCGTCGGTGCTCTCTGCGTCGGTGCTCTTGGCGAGCGACGGGGAGGTCTTGTCCGTACTCACTTCTGAACCTCCACGTTGCGCGAGGCGCGGCGGGTCACCGCGTTGTCCGAGGCGCCGGTGATGGCGGCGATGATCTCCTCCTGCGAGGTGCTCGCGACATCGAAGACACCGTTGTTGCTGCCGAGCCTGAGCACGGCGACCCGGTCGGCGACGGCCTTGACGTCCGCCATGTTGTGACTGATGAGGAGGACGGCGAGGCCGCGCTCCCGGAGCCGCTCGACGAGGTCGAGGACCTGGGCGGTCTGCTCGACGCCGAGGGCCGCGGTCGGCTCGTCGAGGATGACGAGCTTGGGCTCGCCGAGCATGGAGCGGGCGATGGCCACGGTCTGGCGCTGGCCGCCGGAGAGCGAGGCGATCGGGATACGGACGCTGGGGATCCGGATGGACAGCGTTGTCAGCAGCTCGCGCGAGCGGCGCTCCATCTCGACCTCGTCGAGCACGCCCCAACTGCGCAGCTCGCGGCCGAGGTAGAGGTTTCCGACGACATCGATGTTGTCGCAGAGCGCGAGGTCCTGGTAGACGGTCGCGATGCCCAGGTTCTGGGCGTCGTGCGGCCGGCCGATCGAGACGGGCCTGCCTTCCCACTCGATGACGCCGTCGTCGACCGGGTGGACGCCGGCGATGGTCTTCACCAGCGTGGATTTCCCGGCGCCGTTGTCGCCCACGAGGGCGACCACCTCGCCGGAGTGGACCTCAAGCTCTACGTCGGTGAGCGCCTGGACGGCACCGAACCGCTTGGAGACCCCTCGCAACGCCAGCACGGGCGTAGCGGTCACATGAACCATCTCCTTCGCCGCCTGACCGGCGGGGATGCCGCGCCAGGGGGGAGGCGCGGTGGTCGAGCACAGAACGGGGGGGGGAGCCTGCCGCGCGGAGATCGAGGCGCGGCGGGCGGGGCGACCCGCGACGGCGGGCGGGGGCGGCGGGCCGCGCGGGGCCGGCCGGCGCCAGGTGGCGCGACCGGCGCGGGTAAACCGGGGGGGCACCAGCCCTGGCTGCGGGGCGTTGACGGGCGGGGCGCCGGACAGGTCTGCGTGGGCCGGGACCTACTTGAGGCCGATCGCGTCGCAGCCGGCCTTGTACTTGGCGGTGCAGATCTCGGCGACCGTGTAGATGCCGTCCTTGATCACGGTGTCGTTGATGTTGTCCTTGGTCAGCGAGACAACCGGGACGATCACCGACGGGACGCCCTTGGTGGTGGGGCTGTCCACGGTGGACTTGGCGATGGAGTCGAGCTTCTCGCCCTTGGCGAGCGCGACGGCCAGCTCGGCCGCGACCTCGGCCTCCTGCGGGTAGGACTTGTAGACGCTCATGAACTGCTCACCGGCGACGATGCGCTGCACGCCGTTGAGCTCGGCGTCCTGTCCGGTGACCGGGGGGAGCTTGCTGAAGCCCGCGCCCTTGAGGGCGGTGATGATGCCGCCCGCCATGCCGTCGTTGGCGGAGTAGACCCCGATGATCTTGTCCTTGCCCAGCGCGGTGATGGCGCCTTCCATGTTGGCGTTGGCGTTCTCCGGCTTCCACTCCTTGGTGTCGTACGACTTGCCGATGTTCACCTTGCCGTCGAGGACGGAGAGCGCGCCCTTCTTGAAGAAGGCGGCGTTGGGGTCGGTGACGGCGCCGTTCATCATGACGATGTCGCCGGACTTGGCCTTGTCGCCCAGCTCGTCCAGGAGCGCCTGGCCCTGGACCCTGCCGACCTCTTCGTTGTCGAAGGAGGTGTACGCGTCGATCGGGCCCTCGGCGAGCCGGTCGTACGCCACGACCGGTATGCCGGCGTCCTTGGCCTTCTTGACCGAGCTGGCGATGGCCTTCGAGTCGACGGCGTCCACGACCAGCACGCTCACCTTGTTGGTGATCATGGTCTCGACCTGCTGGCTCTGTGTCGTCGCGTCCTGCTTGGCGTTGGCGTAGACGACCTTGCCGGTGCCGTCGGTCAGCTCGCTGACCTTCTTCTCGATCAGCGGCTTGTCGAACTTCTCGTACCGGGCGGTCTGATTCTCCGGCAGGAGCAGCCCGACGGTGATCGGGCCCTTCTTGTCCGCCGTGGACGCTTCGGCCTTGTCTCCGGACTCCTTGGCGCTGCCGCAGGCGGCGAGGGAGACGGCCATCGCGGTGGCGACGGTGGCCACGGCGGCGCGACGCATCTTTGCGTTCACTTCAAAAACCTCCCTGACGAGGCCGCGTCGTTGCGGCCGAGGTGACTGAAAGTCAACTCGCGTCCGCAGTCGGCGTCAAGGAGTAAATCCTTAACGAGATGACAACGGTGCCATTCATTATCTAAGTGAAGGCGGGAGCGGTGACGGCCGAGGCGGCGGGCGTGGCGGCGGGAAGCCCGCTCTCCAGCAGGGTCGAATCGCCCATCTCGCTCAGTACGAGCGCCAGCGCCCCGAGCACCTCGGCCCGGCCCCCCAGCGCCCCGGGGAGCACCGAGAGCTGCCGCGCGGCGCTCGGGATGGCGTACCGGGAGACGGACTCCCGTATCGGTCCGAGCACCAGTTCCCCGGCCTCCGCCAGGTCACCGCCGAGCACCACGCGGCTGGGGTTCAGGAGGTTGCAGAGGTTGGCGACGCCGCTGCCGACGTGGCGGCCGACGTCCGCGATCACCCGGCGGCAGCCGGGGTCGCCCTCGCGGGCGAGCTGGACGACGCGCTCCATGGTCAGGCCGGCGCCGTGGCTGGACCGGAGCAGGGGCAGTACGTAGCGGGTCGCCGCGAAGGTCTCCAGGCAGCCGCGGTTGCCGCAGCGGCAGACGGGGCCCGACTCGTCCAGCGTGATGTGCCCGATCTCGCCCGCCGTGCCGCCGGGGCCTCGGTAGATCTGGCCCTCGATGACCAGCCCCGCGCCGACGCCACTGCCGACCTTGATGTACGCGAGGTCGCTGACCCCGCGCCCGCTCCCCCAGACCAGTTCGCCGAGGGCGCCGAGGTTGGCGTCGTTGTCGACGTGGACCGGGACGCCGAGGCGCCCGGCCAGTTCGTCGCCGGGGTTGATGCCGGTCCAGCCCGGCAGGATCGAGGTGGAGCCGAGCGTGCCCGATTCGACGTCGATGGGGCCCGGTACCCCGAGCCCCACACCGATCACCTTCTGACGGCTGACGCCGGTGGCCACGATCAGCCGCTCGACGAGTTCCTCGGCGCGGCCGAAGCCGTGCGCGGAGGAGGCGTCCACGTCGAGGGGTTCCGCTTCCTCGGCGAGCACCTGGTGGGCGAGGTTGCCGACCGCCACGCGCAGATGCGTATGGCCGAAGTCGACGCCGACGACGATGCCCGCGTCCCCGCTGAGCGAGACGCTGCGGGCCCGCCGGCCGCCGGCCGAGGTGGGGGTGACCTGGACCGTTCCGCCGTCCTTCAGCTCACGGACGATGTTGGACACCGTGGCCGCCGACAGACCCGTGCTCCGTGCGATCTCCGCCTGGGTCAGTGAACCGGCCATGCGCACCGCGCGTACGACCCGTTCGAGGTTGGCCCGGTGCAGAGACGACTGCGACCCTGGAGTCTCCACGACTCATCCACTCCTGCCCTTGACGGACGGCTCGACCACCGCCGCCGGCCGGGGCCGCACCGCTGGGACCCCGACGTATCTCCAACTTGTGAACCCTAAGCTCAGCTTTCGGGCCCGCCCCCGTCAAGACCTTGAGCAAGGTGAACGCGCCGAACCGCCCGTCGGAGCGCCTGGACGGGCGGTTGGACCGTACCTTCGGTGCCCGTACGGGCAGGGTGGCGCCGTACGCGGCGCCGTCCTACTTGAGCGCTCCCGCCGTCAGTCCCGCGACGACCTGCCGCTGGAAGATGATGTACGCGGCGAGCACCGGCAGCATCGCCATCACCAGCCCGGCGAAGAGCCCCGACCAGTCGCCCTTGTACCCCTGGCTGACCGCGAGCTGCACCAGCCCCTGGGAGAGGACCTTGCGGTCCGGGTCGGTGTTGAGCACCGTGGGCAGCAGGTACTGGTTCCACTGCCCGAGGAAGTTGAAGATGCCGACGCTGATCAGCCCGGGCTTGGCCATCGGCAGCATGACCTGGAAGAACGTCCGGGTGTGCGAGGCGCCGTCGATGAGCGCGGCTTCCGCGACCGAGGTGGGCAGCGTTCTGAAGAAGGAGGTCAGGAAGAAGACCGTGAACGGCAGCGAGTAGGCGATGTAGACCAGGATCAGGCCGTGGATGGAGTTGAGCAGGCCCAGATTGTTCATGACGTAGAACAACGGGACCAGTGCCAGGATGATCGGGAAGCTCATCCCCCCGATGAACAGGTAATAGATGAACCGGTTCCCGGGGAACTCGAAGCGGGCCAGGACGTACGCGGCCATCGAGCCGAAGAGCAGCGTGCCGACCAGCGAACCGGCCACCACCAGGATCGTGTTGAGGAAGTAGTCGCTCATGTGCGCCTGCGTCCAGGCGCGCGACCAGTTCTCGAAGTGCAGCCGGTCCGGCAGTGCCCAGGGGCTGGTGAAGATGGACCGGTCGTCCTTGAAGGACGTCATGACCGCCCAGAGCAGCGGCATGGCGACCAGGAACGCCCAGATGACGAGCACGCCGTGCGAGAAGACGTTGAGGACGCCGCCGGTCGCGCTCTCCTTCGGCGCGGGCGCGTCGGTCCTGGTCACGGCGGTCCGGGCCACGGGGTCGGCCGCGGGGGGCAGATCGGCCGGCGGAGGGGTGTCGGTGGTCTTCATCAGTACTCCAGCCGCTCACGTCGGCCCAGCCGCATCACGAGGGCGGAGAAGGCCAGCGTGACGATGAGCAGGGCGACACCGATCGTGGTCGCATAGCCCGCCTGACCGTCACGGAACGCCTTCTGGTAGACGAGCAGGGTCAGGACATTGGTGGAATCCGCGGGCCCGCCGGGGCCCACGGTCATGATCTGGACGACCGCGAAGGACTCCGCGCCGAGGGCGAGGATCCCCATATAGACCCACCCGGACTGCACGGTGTCCCAGAGCAGCGGCAGGGTGATGCGGAAGAAGGTGGTGAACCGGCTGGCGCCGTCCAGCAGCGCCGCCTCGTAGAAGTCCTTCGGGATGGAGGCCATGCCCGCGGAGAAGAGGACCACGAAGAAGCCGGTCGTGCTCCAGACGAGGACGGCCATCACGCACCACAGCGCGAGGTTCGGATCGCCGAGCCAGTCGGGCTTCACGCTGTCCAGGCCGACCGCGGCGAACGCCGAGTTGATGGCGCCGCTGTTCGGGTTGTACGCGAACTGGAAGAGCAGCGCGACGATCGCGATCGAGAGCACCTGCGGGAAGAAGTACACGATCTTGTAGAAGGACGAGCCGCGGACCCCCGAGATGGCCGCCCCCTTGCGGCTCCGCCCTCCGACGTTCAGCATGAACGCGAAGAACAGCGCGAGACCGAGCACGACCACGGGCAGCAGCAGCGCGAAGAGCAGGCTGTGCTGGAGCGAGGACCAGAAGGTGCTGTCGTCGAGCATCCGGCTGTAGTTGTCGAAGCCGACCATCGCGAAGTCGGGGCTCAGACCGGTCCAGTCCGTGAACGAGTAGTAGATGGACTGGACGAACGGCCATACGACGAAGAGCGCGTAGAGCGCCAGGGGGAATACCAGAAACCCCACGATGAAACGGTACTTGCCGTGCTGCATGTCTCCCGACCCCGAATCTACGGCGGGTTGCGCCGTGCCGTTCTGGGGGCCCGTACGACGGGCCGTGATCCGGAGGCCCCTGATACGCGGGGCCTCCGGACGTTACCGCTGCTGCCGCGTGCCGCGTGCTACTGGTGCTTGTAGTGCTTGATGGAGGTGTCCTTGGCCGTGGCGTCCGCGAACTCCTGGCACTTCTTGACCGCCTCGGCCGGCGTCATGCGCCCGGCCATCATCTCGCCGAGCACGCCCACCCCGATCTTCTGCTTCTGGAGCTCCACGTACCAGTCCTGGAGCCGCGGGTTGAGCACGTTGTCACCCGCCTTGGCGAGTACGTCGACACCGGCCTGGAGCGCGGTGGAGAGGGTGAGCCCGTCGGTACCGCCGTTGAACGCGCTCAGCGACTTCACCTTCGACGTGAAGTTCTTCGAGGACGCCTCGCTCAGCATGATGCGGAGCTGCTCCATGCCGCCGTCGGGGTTCTTGGCGTTCGCGGGGACGATGAACGGCTCACCGCCGGAGGCCCAGAGCGCGCCGAACGGCAGCTTGTCCGAGCTGTCCAGACTGGACGGCGCGGCCACCTTCATCTGGAAGTCCTTCGGGGTGGTCTTCGCCGCCTCGTTCTCCACCCAGGAGCCGTTGGGGATGAAGAGCGCCTTGCCCTCGGTCCACGCGGTCTGCGACTGGATGTGGTCGAGCCCGGGGGTGCCCTGAAGGATGTAGCCCTTCTTGAACAGCTCGAAGTACGCCTCGAACGCGGACTTCACGGACGGGTGCTTCCAGGCGTTCGGCTCCAGGTTGTCGATGGCGTCCAGGACCTCACGGCCGCCGATCTTCCCGATGAACGGGTAGAGCGAGAAGGGGATGTAGTACGGGTACTTGCCGGCGTACGTCCATCCCGCGATGCCCTTCTTCTTGGCCTTCTCGCAGAGGGCCAGCATCGCGTCCCAGTCCTCGGGGTACTCGGCGTCCAGCTTGTCGAGGGCAGTCTGCGAGTACCACACGCCGTACACCGTGTACGCGTAGTACATGATCCACACCGGGTCGCCGTCGAGCTGGCCCATCTCCAGGACGCCGGGCCGCAGCGTGTCGCGGACCTTCTTGGCCGGGTCGTCGTACGACGGGGCGTCCATCAGCGGCGTCAGGTCGGTGAGCTGCTTCTTCCCGGCGAGGACACCCATGTCCATCTGCTCGGCACCGGAGTTGTCGATCAGGTCGGGCGGGGTGCCGCCGTTGAAACGCGGCTGGAGTTCGGACTGGATCTTCTCGGTGGAGCCGAACTTCACCTTCGCCTTGGGGAAGACCGTCTCGTACTGCTTGACGGCGTCCGTGGCGTACTCCGTACCGAATCCACCGTTGAACAGGACGAAGTCGAGCGGCGCGCTCTCGTTCACCCCGAGCGGGTTCTTCTCGGACGTCTTGCCCTTCTCGACCTTCTTGTCGCTGCCGCTGTCGCTGCTCGCGCAGGAGGCGAGGAAGCTCATCGTCGGGACGGTGATCAGCCCGATCGCGGCGGACCGCTTGATCACATCACGACGGCCGAGGCCCGCGTTGTCGTTCCGAGCGGAGGTGGATCCCATGCTCAAGTCCTCGCCTTCTCCAGGACTCAGGCGGTGTACCGGTCGCCCGTCGCTTCTCGCCTGAGGAGAAGGGCTCCGCCACCGCGGTCGATTGAAGCTGGGTCGTGCAGGAATGTGGTGCTCGATCATGTTCGGCCATCAGGGGCGGACGCCGACAGGTATAGTCCATTTCCTGTCAACTGAGCAAGATCAAAAGCGAGTTTGGACGGCAGTCTTTCCCTAGTTGAGACCTCCCCGACACGCACGCCGGTTGCGTACGGATTCAACGGCACCGGTGTTCGACCCGCGCCCGGTTCCGGACAGGCCATCCCCCCAACACCCTTGACACCACTGAGCACTTAGCCCCTACTGGACCCTGCCCGTCTGGTTTGACAACGTTGTCCGACTCGATACGCAGGAGGAAAGCTCGGTATGCAGCTCAGACCCGGACTCCGCCCCGGACCATGGCATTCGGCCGCCCTGGTGGCGGCCGCCTCACTGCTCGTCGTCACGGCCCAGTCCGCCGTCGCCGCCCAGTCCGCGGGGCCGCGTCCGGCGGACAGAGAATTCACGTCCTCGTTCGAACAGGAAGAATCCCAGCCGGACTGGCGTAACACCGTCGAGGTGGGACCCGACGGCGAGAAGCGGTCGTCCGGCGTCGACGGCGGCTTCACCAACGGGATTCCGGGCAATGTCACCGACCGGGTGGTGGACCTGCGCGCCAGCGGGGAGAACACCGGCTCCGGCGAGACCAAGGAGAACCTGGTCGACGTCCGGTCCGCCACAAAGTGGCTGGCGTTCACGCCCACCGCCTGGGTCGAGTTCGACCTCGACGAGCCGGTCAAGGTCGTCACGTACGCCCTGACCTCGGCCAACGACCACGCGGAGCGCGACCCCCGGGACTGGACGCTCCAGGGTTCCACCGACGGCAAGGAGTGGAAGGACCTGGACACCCGTAAGGACCAGGCTTTCCCGGAGCGCTTCGACACCGTCTCGTACGACATCGACCCGGCGGCCGCGGGCGCGTACCGGCACTACCGGCTGGACATCACACGGAACAACGGCGCTTCCGACGCCACCCAGTTGGCCGATGTGCAGTTCTCCGACGGCGGCACGGACGCCCCCGCGCCGCAGGACATGCGCACCCAGGTCGACCGGGGTCCGGCCGGCTCCCCCACCGCCAAGTCCGGTGCGGGCTTCACCGGGAAGAGGGCGCTGAAGTACGCGGGCACGCACCGCGCGGAGGGGCGCGCGTACTCGTACAACAAGGTCTTCGACGTGAACGTGGCGGTACGGCGTGACACTGCGCTCTCGTACCGGATCTACCCGGCCATGGACGGGACGGACCTCAACTATCCGGCCACCCACGTGGCGGTGGACCTCGCCTTCACCGACGGCACCTATCTGAGCGAGCTGAACGCGTCCGACACCCACGGCGGGGCGCTGACCCCTCAGGGCCAGGGCGACGCCAAGCGGCTCTACGTCAACCAGTGGAACCAGGTGGACGCCGGAATCGGCCAGGTCGCGCAGGGCAAGACCGTCGACCGGATCCTGCTCGCGTACGACTCCCGTACGGGCCCCGGGGAGTTCGAGGGATGGCTCGACGACATCACCCTGGCGCCCAAGGCCGCCGAGAAGCCGCTCGCCCGGCTCTCCGACTACGCGTCCACCACGCGGGGCACCAACTCCAGCGGCTCGTTCTCCCGCGGCAACAACTTCCCCGCGACCGCCGTGCCCAACGGGTTCAACTTCTGGACGCCGGTGACCAACGCCGGGTCGACGAGCTGGCTGTACGAGTACAGCCGCGGCAACAACGCCGACAACCTCCCGACCCTCCAGGCGTTCGCCGCGAGCCACCAGCCGAGCCCGTGGATGGGTGACCGGCAGACGTTCCAGCTCATGCCGTCGGTGGCGGAGGGCACCCCGAACGCCTCCCGCACCGCCCGCGCGCTGCCCTTCCGGCACGAGAACGAGACCGCGAAGCCGTACCGCTACGGGGTGACCTTCGAGAACGGCCTGAAGACCGAGATGGCCCCGACCGACCACGCGGCGATCGTGCGCACCACCTATCCGGGTGACAACGCGAGCATGATCTTCGACAACGTCTCCAACGCGGGCGGGCTCACCCTCGACCCGGCGACCAGCTCCTTCACCGGCTACTCCGACGTACGGAGCGGCCTGTCGACCGGCGCGACCCGGCTCTTCGTCTACGGCGTCTTCGACGCGCCCGTGACCGCGAGCGGCAAACTGACCGGCGGCGGGGGCGCGGACGTCACCGGCTATCTGCGCTTCGACGCCGGCGCCGACCGCACCGTCACCCTGCGCCTGGCGACCTCGCTGATCAGCGTCGACCAGGCGAAGAAGAACCTCGCCGACGAGATACCGGCGGGCACCCGCTTCGAGCGGGTCGAGGACCGGGCGCAGCGCGCCTGGGACGACATCCTGGGCCGGGTGCGGGTGGAGGGCGCGGACCACGACCAGCTCACCACGCTGTACTCCAGCCTCTACCGGCTCTACCTCTACCCCAACTCCGGTTTCGAGAACACCGGTTCGGTAGCCCGGCCGAAGCAGCAGTACGCCAGTCCCTTCTCGCCGAAGGCGGGCACGGACACCCCGACGCGGACGGGCGCGAAGATCGTCGACGGCGAGGTGTACGTCAACAACGGTTTCTGGGACACATACCGGACCACATGGCCCGCGTATTCCTTCCTCACCCCCAAGAAGGCCGGGTCGCTGGTCGACGGCTTCGTCCAGCAGTACAAGGACGGCGGCTGGATCTCCCGCTGGTCCTCCCCCGGCTACGCGGACCTGATGACCGGCACCAGCTCGGACGTGGCCTTCGCGGACGCGTACGTCAAGGGCGTCCCCTTCGACGCGGAGGCGGCGTACGAGGCGGCTCTGAAGAACGCGACGGTGGCGCCGCCGAGCGCGGGCGTGGGCCGCAAGGGGACCGAGACCTCGCCGTTCCTCGGCTACGCCTCGACGGAGACCCACGAGGGCCTGTCCTGGTCGCTGGAGGGCTATCTCAACGACTACGGCATCGCGAAGATGGGCGAGGCGCTCCACAAGAAGACGGGGAAGGCCCGCTACAAGGAGGAGTCGGCGTACTTCCTCAACCGCGCGCAGAACTACGTCTCGCTCTTCGACAAGGACGCGGGCTTCTTCCAGGGCCGGAACCTGAAGGGCGACTGGCGGCTCCCGTCGGCGTCGTACGACCCGAGGGTGTGGGGGTACGACTACACGGAGACGAACGGCTGGGGCTACGCCTTCACCGCCCCGCAGGACTCGCGGGGGCTTGCCAACCTGTACGGCGGGCGCGCGGGTCTGGCCCAGAAGCTGGACACGTACTTCGCGACGCCGGAGACGGCCAAGGCCGAGTTCAAGGGGTCGTACGGCGGCGTCATCCATGAGATGACGGAGGCGCGTGACGTACGGATGGGCATGTACGGCCACTCCAACCAGGTCGCCCACCACGTCACGTACATGTACGACGCGGCCGCGCAGCCGTGGAAGACGCAGGAGAAGGTCCGCGAGGTGCTGGGCCGGCTCTACGGCGGCAGCGAGATCGGCCAGGGTTACCACGGTGACGAGGACAACGGCGAGCAGTCGGGGTGGTTCCTCTTCTCGGCGCTCGGCTTCTATCCGCTGGTGATGGGCAGCGGGGAGTACGCGGTCGGCTCGCCGCTGTTCACGAAGGCGACGGTACGGATGGACAACGGCCGCACCCTGGTCGTCAAGGCGCCCAGGAACAGCGCGAAGAACATCTACGTGCAGGGCCTGAAGGTCAACGGGAAGAGCTGGAACTCGACGGCGCTGCCGCACGAGGTGCTGGCACGGGGCGGCACGGTGGAGTTCGCGATGGGCCCGAAGCCGTCGTCCTGGGGCACGGGCAAGGGCGCTTCGGCCGCCGGCGCGGGCGGCAAGGGCCGCGACGCGGCGCCGGTCTCGATCACCCAGGACGACAAGGTGCCCTCGCCGCGCACCGACGCCCTGACGGGGCCGGGCGCGCTCTTCGACAACACGTCGCGGACGGAGGCGCCGGTCGAGTCGGTGGAGCTGCCGGTGGCGTCGTCCACCAAGGCGGTCCAGTACACGCTGACGTCGGCGACGGCGGCGGGGGCGCCGAAGGGGTGGGTGCTGCAGGGCTCCACGGACGGCACGACATGGCGGACGGTCGACACCCGGTCGGGTGAGTCCTTCGCCTGGGACCGGCAGACCCGGGTCTTCACGGTGGCGAAGCCGGGCGCGTACCCGAAGTACCGCCTGGTGAGCGACGCGCCGGCGACCCTGGCGGAGGTGGAGCTGCTGCGCTGACGCTCCGTCGTACGGGAGAGGCGGGTCACCGGACGAGGTCCGGTGACCCGCTTCTGTCTGCCGGTCACACGGGCCGGGCCGCCGCCAGATCGCGCTCGACGCGGTCGCGCAGGGCCGCCGCCCGGGGGTCGTCGTAGCCGTCGAGGAGGCGCAGCGCCTCCGTCCAGTGGCTCACCGCCGTCGCCGGATCGTCGCCGAGCCGGGTGGCCGCGAGCCCGTCCAGGGCCTGCGCCTCGTCCCAGGTGTCGCCGAGCTCCCGGTGGGCCGTGGCGGCCAGCCGGTGGAAGCGCGCGGCCTCCTCGTCCCGGCCGAGCCGGCTGTACGTGAGGGCCGCGCCGTGCCATGCCTGGGCTTCCCTGCTGCGGTTGCCGAGTCGGCGCTGGAGCGTGGCGGAGCGCTGGTACGACTCCAGGGCGTCCGCGAGCGCGCCGCTGTCGCGCTGGGCGTCGCCCAGGGGCAGCAGCCAGTACCCCTCCAGCCGGTGGTCGCGCAGCACGAGGGCGATGTCGACGGCGGCCCGGGCGGACCCGAGGGCCTGCTCGGTCTCCCCCTGCTCGCGCTCGATCTGGCTCAGGAGGCGCAGGATGTTCCCCTCGCCCCGCTGGTTCTCCAGGGAACGGTGGGCCGCCAGCGCCTGCCGGGTGACGGCGGCGGCCTCGGGGAGCCGCCCTGCCTCGTAATGAGTGCTGGCGAGGTTGGAGAGCGCGGTGGCCGCCCAGTGGGCGGAGTCCTGTTCGTGGAAGACCGCGATGGCCTGCTCGAAATGGTCGGCGGCCTGGGTCAGTTGACGGTTGTTGAGATGGAACAGCCCGATGAGGTTGAGCGAATGGGCCTCGCCGAGCCGGTCCTCCAGCTCCCGCCGGATCAGCAGGGCGCTCCGGTGGCTCTCCCGGCTCTCGGCGAGTCGGTTGATCCGGGTGTAGCCGATGCCGAGTTCGGTGAGGAGCAGCGCCTCTCCCGCGCGCTCGCCGAGCCGCTGCGCCGCGGCCAGGCCGATCCGGCCGGCCTCCAGCCAGTCCGCCGTCGGGGAGGAGGGGAACCGCGCGTTCGCCAGTACGGCGGCGAGCTGCCAGGCGAGTTCGTCGTGTCCGACGGCGGCCGCGGTGCGTACGGCGTGGAGCAGGTTGGTGTGTTCGCGCTCCGCCCAGTCCACCGCCGCGTCGTACGCCGTGAACACCTGCGGCCGCACCCCCGGGGCGGGCGGGGCGAGGTCCAGGTGGGGTTCGGCGGGGCTGATCCAGCTCTGTGCCGCGTCGGCGCTGTGCAGATACCAGTCCAGGGCACGGTGGAGCGCGGCCCGCCGCTCCTCGGCCGGCTCCTCCTGCGTCGCCTGGTCGGTCGCGTAGGCCCGTAACAGGTCGTGGAACTGGTAGCGGTCGGGGCCGGTCTGTTCCAGCAGATGGGCGCCGACGAGAGAGTCCAGCAACTGTCTGCCCCGGCCGGGGGTGAGCGCGCTCAGCGCGGCGGCGGCGTGCAGGCCGAACTCGGGACCGGGGTGCAGTCCGAGCAGCCGGAACAGCCGGGCGGCCTGGTCGGGCAGGGCGCGGTAGGACCACGCGAAGACCGTACGGACGGCTTCCGCCTCCTCGTCGTCGCCGGTGCTGAGGGCGTCCCACAGGGCGCTCTCGTCCCGCAGGTCGGCGATCAGGTCGTCGAGCCGCATGTGCGGGTGGCTCGCGGCGCGTTCGGCCGCGATGCGCAGGGCCAGCGGCAGCCGTGCGCAGAGTTCGGCCAGTTCGGTGAGCTTGTCCGCGTCGTCCTCCGGCCGGTACCCGGCGGTGACGGTACGGAGCAGGGAGACCGCCTCCGGCTGGGGCAGGGTGCCGAGCGTCAGCCGGCGTGCGCCGTCGCGGACGGCCAGCCCGGAGAGTCTGCTCCGGCTGGTCACGACCACGAGGCAGTCCTTGCTGCCGGGGAGCAGGGGGCGTACCTGGGCGACCGTGGCGGCGTTGTCGAGGATGATCAGTATCCGCCGGTCGGCCAGGAGGGAGCGGTACAGCGCGGCGGCCGCGTCGGGATCCTGGGGCACCGAGGAGGGGCGTACCCCGAGCGCGGGCAGGAACCGGTGCAGCGCCTCCCGGGCCGTGACCGGCTCCCCCGGGTCGTAGCCGCGCAGATTGACGTAAAGCTGTCCGTCGGGGAAGCGCTCCTGGACCTGGTGGGCCCAGCGCAGCGCGAGTGACGTCTTTCCCGCACCGGCGGTACCCGCGATGACACAGACGGAGATGACGAGTGGCCGTCCGGCCTCGTCGGCCAACACCGCGTTCAACTGGCTCAGTTCGTCCGTACGGTTGACGAATTGCCTTACGTCGGCCGGGAGTTGCCGTGGGGTGGGGTTCGATGAGCCGTCCTCGGCGCGGGTGCCGCGCTCGTGGAAGTGAATTCCACCGGTGACACTTCCCGCCTGTACGACATCGCGGGAATTCCCCGACAGGTCGTTCCGCGACGTGTCGGGGTATTCCTCGCTTCTGCTGGATCCGTTGATCGCCTAATCCGCCTTCGTTGTCGGCGGGGGAAGGTGGGCCACCTCGCGGTCGAAGTAGCTCATCACATCCTCGCCCGCCCGGTAGAGGTACTTGATGTAGCTTTCCCAGCGCCCGATGACATCGGGGTCGGTATGACGGACCGCGCCGTCCGGAACGCCGGATTCGGTGTAGAGCACCTCGTACAGCACGTCCCCGCCGAGGACGACCAGTTCCGGCAGAAGACCGTCGTCCTCCGAGGAACTCACCAGGTCGGCGCCGACCACCCGTACCCGCATTCCGCATTGCGCCTGCTGCCGCAGCGAATGCAGCTCCCATTGCAGATAGGGCGTCAGCGGCTGTTCGACCACCCGTACCCGGTGGAACAGGGAGTTGCGCCGCTCGTCCTCGCGGGCGGCCGCGAGAAGATTCTCGCGCCGTTCCTCCATGAGTCTCAGCGATTCCGCCCAGTCGCCGCGGGAGAGCGCGTCACGGCTGGGGCTGCCCTGCTCCTCGAAATGCTGCCGGCGCTCCAGCTTCCACGAGTCCCGGTCGTGGATCGCCGCGTCGCGTTCCCAGAACTCCCGCTTGTAGACCTCCCCGGCGAGGCGCACACCCTGCTCGCGGCGCAGGGCGGCCGGGGCGCCGAGGTCAAGCATCGGTGATATCCGGTTTGGCGGCCCGGAGCATGTTTCCGGGAATGACCACGAGCCGCTCGTCCGCGGCGAGGGCGACCCCGTCCGGAAGCCGGGGCGCGTAGTGGGACGTGAGGTCCCTGCCGATCACGGCGATATCACCGTTGTCGAGCTGCCAGATGTCCGGGCACTGGTCTTTCCCGTCGGAATTCCCCAGCTCCTTGGCCGACTTTCCCAGCCGACGGAAAAATAACGCGGACGGATCTGCCTCCCAGGCACGCTGCATCCTTGCCTCCACTCAGTTTGGTTGAGCATACAACCGCTATCTATTGTATATGCGGCTGGTTACGGAGAGCAACATACCGCAGGCAAGTTCACGCCAGTGCCGCCTCTCCGTAAGCGGAATCACCGGGAATCGACCGGCCGCGACCGACGCGATGGCTGCCGGGTGCGATACGGCCTCAACATCCGACTGAAGGATGATCCGACGAATGGAACGCACCGGTGGAATCGATACGTCCCGGACCCACCGGCACATACGCCGAGGGCCGTGCCCCGTACACGAACGTACGGGGCACGGCCCTCGGCCGCGCGATCGGCGGACGCCGTGAGCGCTACTTGCGGATCAGGCTGCGCAGCACGTACTGCATGATGCCGCCGTTGCGGTAGTAGTCCGCCTCACCCGGGGTGTCGATGCGGACCACCGCGTCGAACTCCACGCCGGTGTCCGTCGTCACCTTGACCGTGCGCGGGGTGGTGCCGTCGTTCAGCTCCGTGACGCCGGTGAAGGAGAAGGACTCCTCGCCCGTCAGGCCCAGGGACTGCGCTGAGGCGCCCTCCGGGTACTGGAGCGGGAGAACGCCCATGCCGATGAGGTTCGAGCGGTGGATGCGCTCGTACGACTCGGCGATGACGGCCTTCACGCCGAGCAGCGCGGTGCCCTTGGCGGCCCAGTCGCGGGACGAGCCGGAACCGTACTCCTTGCCGGCGAGGACGACCAGCGGGATGCCCTGCTCGATGTAGTTGCGCGAGGCGTCGTAGATGAAGGAGACCGGGGCTCCTCCGTCACCTTCGGCGGCCCTCGTGAAGTCGCGGGTGTAGCCGCCCTCCGTGCCCGGCGCGATCTGGTTGCGCAGGCGGATGTTGGCGAACGTGCCGCGGATCATGACCTCGTGGTTGCCACGCCGGGACCCGTACGAGTTGAAGTCGCGGCGCTCGACGCCGTGCTCCGTCAGGTACGCGCCGGCCGGGGTGTCGGCCTTGATCGCGCCCGCCGGGGAGATGTGGTCGGTGGTGACCGAGTCGCCCAGCTTGGCCAGGACCCGCGCGTCGCTGATGTCCGCGACCGGCGTGGTCTCCATCGTCATGCCCTCGAAGTACGGGGGCTTGCGGACGTAGGTGGACTGCGGGTCCCACTCGAAGGTGTTGCCGGTGGGGATCGACAGCGCCTGCCACTGCGCGTCGCCCGCGAACACGTCCTGGTAGGACTTGCTGAACATGTCCTCGCCGATGGCGTTGGCCACGACGTCGTTGACCTCGGCCTCGGTGGGCCAGATGTCCTGGAGGAAGACGGGCTTGCCGTCCTGGTCGATGCCCAGGGCGTCCTTGGTGATGTCCACCTTCATGGAGCCCGCGATGGCGTACGCGACGACCAGCGGCGGGGACGCCAGGTAGTTCATCTTGACGTCGGGGTTGATCCGGCCCTCGAAGTTGCGGTTGCCGGAGAGCACCGAGGTGACCGCCAGGTCGTGCTCGTTGACCGCCTTGGAGACCTCCTCGGGCAGCGGGCCCGAGTTGCCGATGCAGGTGGTGCAGCCGTAGCCGACGAGGTTGAAGCCGACCTTGTCGAGGTACGGGGTCAGGCCCGCCTTGTCGAAGTAGTCGGTGACGACCTTCGAGCCCGGGGCGAGGGTCGTCTTGACCCACGGCTTGCGGCTCAGGCCCTTCTCGACGGCCTTCTTCGCGACCAGCGCGGCGGCGACCATCACGTACGGGTTCGACGTGTTGGTGCAGGAGGTGATCGCGGCGACGGTGACGGCGCCGTGGTCGATCTCGTACGTCGAGCCGTCCGGGGCCGTGACCAGCGTCGGGCGCGTCGGCACCCCGTTGGCGGAGGCCGGGGCGTCGGAGGCCGGGAAGGACTCCTTGCCCGCCTCCTCGTCGTCGGAGACGTAGTTGCGCACGTCCTCGGCGAACTTCGCCTTGGCCTCGGCCAGGATGATGCGGTCCTGCGGACGCTTCGGGCCGGCGATGGAGGGGACGACCGTGGAGAGGTCCAGCTCCAGCTTCTCCGAGAAGTCGGGCTCGGCGGCCGGGTCGAGCCAGAGGCCCTGCTCCTTCGCGTACGCCTCGACGAGGGCGACCTGCTGCGCGTCACGGCCGGTCAGGCGCAGATACTTCAGCGTCTCGTCGTCGATCGGGAAGATCGCGGCGGTGGAGCCGAACTCCGGCGACATGTTGCCGATGGTGGCGCGGTTGGCGAGGGAGGTCGCGGCGACGCCCTCGCCGTAGAACTCGACGAACTTGCCGACGACGCCGTGCTTGCGCAGCATCTCGGTGATCGTGAGGACCAGGTCGGTGGCGGTGGTGCCGGCGGGCAGCTCACCGGTCAGCTTGAAACCGACGACGCGCGGGATGAGCATCGAGACGGGCTGGCCGAGCATCGCGGCCTCGGCCTCGATGCCGCCGACGCCCCAGCCCAGCACGCCCAGGCCGTTGACCATGGTGGTGTGCGAGTCGGTGCCGACGAGGGTGTCGGGGTACGCCTGGCCGTTACGGACCATGACCGTACGGGCCAGGTGCTCGATGTTGACCTGGTGCACGATGCCGGTGCCCGGCGGGACGACCTTGAACTCGTCGAAGGCGGTCTGGCCCCAGCGCAGGAACTGGTAGCGCTCGCGGTTGCGGCCGTACTCCAGCTCGACGTTCTGCGCGAACGCCTCGTGCGTGCCGAACTTGTCGGCGATCACGGAGTGGTCGATGACCATCTCGGCCGGGGCCAGCGGGTTGATCTTCGCCGGGTCGCCGCCCAGCTCCTTCACGGCCTCGCGCATGGTGGCGAGGTCCACCACACAGGGCACACCGGTGAAGTCCTGCATGATCACGCGGGCCGGCGTGAACTGGATCTCCTGGCTCGGCTGCGCCTGGGAGTCCCAGGAACCGACGGAACGAATGTGGTCGGCGGTGATGTTCGCGCCGTCCTCGGTGCGGAGCAGGTTCTCCAGCAGCACCTTCAGGCTGTAAGGGAGGCGCGCGGAGCCCTCGACCTTGTCCAGCCGGAAGATCTCGTACGACTCGTCACCCACGCGCAGCGTGCTGCGGGCGTCGAAGCTGTTCGCCGACACGACAGTCTCCTTCATCAATGTGCACGTACTACGTCATGCTGCCGCCACGGCTCCTCACCGATCCGTTAAGGTAAGGCTTAGTTAGGTAACCCTTACCGATTGGGCGGCCGCGGTACGCCTTCGGCAGATATCTCGATGTCGAGATAACTCTAGTACATGACCGCTGCCCGGTCATGCCCCGGTCCGGCCGCGACCCGTACGGCCGCGCCCCGGTGGCCGCTCCGGCCGGCAGGGTGCACGATGAGCCGGGCCGGAGGGCGCGACACCCCGAGGCGGCGGGCCAACGGGGTCGCGACAACCGGGACGGCGAGGCAGCGACACCCCGACAGCCCACCCCAGCAAGCCACTTATCTCACATGTGAGATAACCTGCCGCCATGGCAGACGATTACCTCGTACGCATCGGCAAGCTCATCCGTGACGCCCGGCAACACCGGGGATGGACCCAGAGCCAACTCGCCGACGCTTTGGCCACGAGCCAGAGCGCCGTGAATCGCATCGAGCGCGGCAACCAGAACATCAGCCTTGAGATGATCGCGCGCATCGGGGAGGCGCTAGACAGCGAGATCGTCTCGCTCGGGTACGCCGGACCGATGCATCTGCGGGTCGTCGGCGGGCGCCGGCTCTCCGGGGCCATCGACGTCAAGACGAGCAAGAACGCGTGCGTGGCGCTGCTCTGCGGCTCACTGCTCAACAAGGGGCGTACGGTGCTGCGCCGCGTGGCGCGCATCGAGGAGGTCTTCCGGCTGCTGGAGGTGCTGAACTCCATCGGCGTCCGCACCCGCTGGATCAACGGGGGCGTGGACCTGGAGATCGTGCCGCCCGCCGAGCTGGACCTGGAGGCCATCGACGCGGAGGCGGCCCGCCGCACCCGCTCCATCATCATGTTCCTCGGACCGCTGCTGCACCGGATGGACACCTTCCGGCTGCCGTACGCGGGCGGTTGCGACCTCGGCACCCGCACCATCGAACCGCACATGATCGCGCTGCGCCGCTTCGGCCTCGACATCGCGGCGACCGAGGGCCTCTACCACGCCCAGGTGGACCACTCCGTGTCGCCGGACCGGCCGATCGTGCTGACCGAGCGCGGGGACACCGTCACCGAGAACGCCCTGCTGGCCGCGGCCCGCCACGACGGCGCGACCGTCATCCGCAACGCCTCGTCCAACTACATGGTCCAGGACCTCTGTTTCTTCCTGGAGGCACTGGGCGTACGGATCGACGGCATCGGCACGACCACACTGACCGTGCACGGTGTGCCCTCCATCGACGTGGACGTGGACTACTCCCCCTCCGAGGACCCGGTCGAGGCGATGAGCCTGATCGCCGCCGCCGTCGTCACCGAGTCCCAGCTCACGATCCGGCGCGTCCCGATCGAGTTCCTGGAGATCGAGCTGGCGGTGCTGGAGGAGATGGGCCTGGACCACGACCGCTCGGCCGAGTACTGCGCCGACAACGCCCGTACGCGGCTGGTGGATCTGACCGTACGGCCGTCGAAGCTGGAGGCGCCGATCGACAAGATCCACCCGATGCCGTTCCCCGGTCTGAACATCGACAACGTGCCGTTCTTCGCGGCCATCGCGGCGGTCGCCCAGGGCCAGACGCTGATCCACGACTGGGTCTACGACAACCGCGCCATCTACCTCACGGACCTCAACCGCCTCGGGGGCCGCCTCCAACTCCTCGACCCCCACCGCGTCCTGGTGGAGGGCCCGACGCGCTGGCGCGCCGCCGAGATGATGTGCCCGCCCGCGCTGCGGCCGGCGGTGGTCGTGCTGCTGGCGATGATGGCGGCGGAGGGCACGTCCGTACTGCGCAACGTCTATGTCATCAACCGGGGGTACGAGGACCTGGCGGAACGGCTCAACTCGGTGGGCGCGCAGATCGAGATCTTCCGGGACATCTGAAAACCTGCGGAACAACCTCCGTCACACCACACCTGACCCGCATAAACGCGAGGCGAGGTGGGGTGTGACGGAGTCTCTGGGATATCCACGCGCTCCCTACAGGGCCGTGTAACCACCGTCGACGACTACCGCAGAACCCGTCATGAGGCGTGACTCGTCCGAGGCGAGAAAAACTGCCACATCAGCGACCTGCTCCGGGGTTCCCACGCCAAGGGGTTGATACTTTCGCTGCGCGTCCCTGTCCTCGAAGAAGCCCTCGTCGAAGAAGCTCTCGACCATCGGAGTGCGCACCGCCCCCGGACAGATGCAATTTGCCCGGATGTTGTCCTTGGCGAATTCGACCGCCACCGACTTCGTGAGCATCAGAACCGCGCCCTTGGTGGCCGTGTACGCGGAGATTTCCGGTTCGGCAACCAGAGAATTGACCGAGCCCCAATTGACGATCGATCCTCCCCCGCTGCGCCGGAGGGCCGGCACGGCGGACTTGCATCCGTGGAAGACGCCCTTGAGGTTGACGTCGATCATGCTGTCGAGCATCTCCTCCGTCGTGTCCAGCAGGGGAGCCGCGCGGAGGTAGCCGGCGCAGTTGAGCATCGCGTGCAGTCCACCGAATCGCTCCTCCGCCAGGGCTACCAGGGACTCCACCTCGTCCGCGCGAGCTACGTCGCAACGCTCGACGACGATCTCTCCTGCGGCAGACGCGAGCTGGGCGAGACCGGTCTCGTCGATGTCCGCCGCCACGACGCGAGCGCCCTCGGCGGCCAGGGCGAGCGCCGTCGCCCTTCCCTGTCCGGAACCCGCTCCTGTGACGATCGCGACCTTGCCGGAAAGCCTGCCCATGGGAATTCTCCTGTCCTGGGTGTGCCGGCATTCCTGGGGAGTTTCGGCCCGGAAGGCCTGCGCCGGCACATTCTGATTGAGGCTGAATAAGAAGTAAGGGACGGCGGGGCGTCGGAGCCGTTTTCTACTGAGCGGTGTAGCCACCGTCGATCAGGAGGTCGGTGCCGGTGACGTAGCTGGCTTCCTCGCTGGCGAGGAAGAGGACGCCGTAGCTGACCTCTTCGGGGCGCGCGCCACGCCCCATCGGGGTGGCGGCGGCGAAAGCTTTGTTGGATTCCTCGCCCTCCTCCTCGGCCATGGGAGTCATCACCAGACCGGGGGAGACCGAGTTCACGCGGATGTTGTCCTTGACGTACTCAAGTGCCGCGGCTCGGGTCATCATGCGTACGGCGCCCTTGGACGCCTGGTAGGAGAAGGAGCCGGGTGCTCCGACCGATCCGTTGATGGAACAGGTGTTGACGATGGCGCCGCCGCCGCTTCGGCGCATCGCCGGGACCACGTGCTTGATGCCCAGGAAGACACCCTGCTGGTTGATCGCGGTGATTTTCGTCCAGGCCTCGACGTCCTCCTCGTCGGCGGCCTTCATCGTGCCGACGATGCCGG
Source organism: Streptomyces sp. NPDC056987 (assembly GCF_042673865.1). NCBI lineage: Bacteria > Bacillati > Actinomycetota > Actinomycetes > Kitasatosporales > Streptomycetaceae > Streptomyces > Streptomyces sp. NPDC056987. The sequence continues at coordinate 27,665 of NZ_JBHURV010000001.1, read as the reverse complement.
CGTTGTTGACCAGGATGTCGATACGGCCCCAGCGGCGTTCGGCGTCCTCGACCGTGGCGAGCCAGTCGGCTTCGGAGGTGACGTCGGTGTGCCGGTAGCGCACGTCGTACCCGGCGTCGCGCAGTTCCCCGGCCACGGTCTCACCGGCGTCGTCGAGGACATCGGTCATGAGGACTGCGGCGCCCTCCGCGGCGAGGAGCCGGCTGTGCGCCTCGCCCTGGCCCCGGGCGGCACCGGTGACGATCGCGACCTTGCCTCGAACTCGATCCATCGTTTCCCCACATCTCCTCGCGGCCGGAGCCGCCCGTCACGGTTCTGGGCAAGATTACGGTCGCCTTTGCGCCGCATCTGTGCCACTTCGGGACACCTCGGGCCTGTGCCAACTCAGGACAGTTCGTGACGCACCGGCCTGCGTACGGTCTCACCGCCACGGTGGCTGCCACCGGAAACCCGACCGTCCCCCGCGAAGGATGTTGAGCGTCGATGGCTCTTGAGACGAAGACCGATGTACCGGACGTACCGGACAGCGATCCGCATGTACGCAGGGGGCGGCGGGGCTTTCCCCTGCTGCCCGGCGGGTACGGCCGCGACGCCTATCACACCGGCGCCGTGCCGGCCTACGCCCTGCGCGGCGCGGGCTACCGGCTCTGGGACGACCGAGGGCGCGAGCTGATCGACGCGAACAACAACTTCACCACGCTCGTGCACGGCAACGCGCACCCGCAGATCGTCGAGGCCGCGACCCGGGCGATGGGCTCCGGTTCGTGCTGGGGCATTCCCAACCCCGGTGAATGGGAGCTGGCCGATCTCCTTCTGCGGCGCCTGCCCGGCCTGGACCAGGTGCGGTTCACCAACTCGGGTACCGAGGCGGTGATGTCGGCCGTCCGTATCGCCCGTGAGGTGACCGGACGTCCGGGTGTGCTCATGACGCGAGGCGGTTACCACGGCTCGTCCGACGTCGCGCTGTGTGCTGGTGGCGAGCAGTCCGCACGGGGTGTTCCGGAGTCCACCGTGCGCGAGGTGTCCCTGGTTCCCCTCAACGACATCGACCTGCTCCGGCAGGTGATCGAGGAGCAGCCGCACCACCATGCGGCCATCGTCCTCGACCTGTTGCCGAACCGGGCCGGCCTGATTCCGGTGACCGCCGAGTTCCTGTCGGCGGCACGCGACCTGGCGGACCGGTACGGCATCCTCCTCGTCATCGACGAGGTGATCAGCCTTCGGCTCGGTGCGGGCGGGCTGAGCCGGGAGTACGGGATCGTGCCCGATCTGCTGACCGCGGGCAAGCTCATCGGCGGCGGTTTCCCCGTCGGCGCGGTCGCGGGGCGCGAGGAGGTCATGCGCGTACTCGACCCGCGGCGCAAGGGCAGCATCCCGCACTCCGGTACTTTCTCGGGAAACCCGGTGAGCATGGCGGCCGGCGCGGAGGCGCTGCGGTTGCTCTCTCCTGACGCCGTGGCCCGGCTGAACCGGCTCGGCGACCGGGCTCGCCGGGTGGTGTCGGCGCGTATCGAGCCGCTCGGGTGGGAGGTTCGCGGCTCGGGGTCCTTGCTGCGCGTGTTCCCCGTCGGCAGGACCGGTGTCGACCGGGAGACGCAGCACCGCCTGTGGTGGGCCGCCTACCACCGCGGCCTGCTGCTGTCGTCGGCCAACCTGGCCGCACTGACGACACCGATGACGACCGAGGTGGTGGACGATCTCGCCGACCGGCTGGCGGACGCCGTGGCCGAGGTCGCCGGAACGACCGCCTGATGAGCCTGGCCCGGCATCATGACGGGACGCGCACACCCCCTGGCGCTGTACCAGATTGGCACGATTTCCAGCGCCCGCCGCGCAGCACTGTAGGCGGTATGAAGACTCACACCACGTCGCTCGTCCCCGTTCCCGACCAGCCTGTGTCCGCGGAGCTGGTCCAGCAGGTGAAGCAGGCTCACCGGTCTTTTCCCTCGGGGGTGACGATCGTGACCGCTCAGGTCGACGGACGGCCCGTCGGACTGGTCGTCAACGCGTTCAGCAGCGTCTCGATGGCTCCGCTGCTGGTTCTGGTCTGCATCAACTCCTCCGCGCAGTCGCATGCGGCGCTGTGCGCGGCTCAGCACCTGGGCATCAGCATCCTGAGCAACACCCAGTCGACGGTCGCGACCACGTTCGCCAGGTCGGGCGGGGACAAGTTCCAGGGCGTCGGCTGGCACGAGGGCGGACAGGGCGCACCCTTGCTGGACGAGGCGTCGGCGACGTTCGAGGTCCAGGTCGTCTCACGGGTGGAGGCCGGAACTCATTCGGTGTTCTTCGGACGCGTCGTCGGAGTCGAGACCAGCGACCTGCCGCCCCTCGTGTACTCGGCGGGCGATTTCTTCGACGGGGGCCGGCTGCTCGCCGTCTGAGCCCCCTCTCTCACACCACGTGTCGGCGGTGCCGTACGGACGGGCCGCCGCGAAGAGGAGAACACGATGAGACTCGTCTCCTACTGGCTGGACGACGACGGCTGGCGGTCCGGTGCACTGCTCGACGAGGTGGTGTACGACGTGGACGTCGCACTGCTCGCGAGCGGGATGGCGGGGCTGGGCCCGCAGGCCACCACGAGAGAACTGCTGCGCCGTCATGGCCGGTCGCTCGGACAGGTCGCCGCGGCCGTACAACGGGCGGCGGCCGAGCGGTCGTCCGCGCGGGTCGCCCCGGCGGCGGACCTCCGTCTGGGGCCGCCGGTCACCGACCCCGGGAAAGTGCTGTGCATCGGCCTGAACTACGACGACCATGTGGCCGAGACGGGCAGGGCACTGCCGGCGCACCCCGACGTGTTCGCGAAGTTCGCCAGCACGCTCATCGGCCCGGCGGACGAGATCCGCTGCTCGCACATCACCGGCAAGCTCGACTACGAGGGTGAGCTGGCGGTCGTCATCGGCCGGGAAGGCCGCGGCGTGAAGCCGCACGAGGCCCTGGACCTGGTCGCCGGTGTCATGGTGCTCAACGACGTCACCGCCCGGGACCTGCAGTACCACGGAACGCAGTGGCTGGCCGGAAAGGCGGTCGACGCCTCGACGCCCTGCGGGCCCGCACTGGTGACACTCGACGAGGTGGGCGACGTACAGAGTCTGGAGCTCACCACACGGGTGAACGGTGTGCGGGTGCAGGGCTCCAACACCCGGCACATGATCTTTCCCGTCGCCGAACTGATCGCCTACATCAGCCGGTTCCTGGCGCTCTCCCCCGGCGACATCATCTCGACCGGTACGCCGGAAGGCATCGGCAGCAAGCGCAATCCTCCGTTGTGGCTGAGGCCCGGAGACGTCGTCGAGGTCGGCATCGAGCGCGTCGGCACGCTGCGCAGCCCCGTGCGATGACCTCACCTGAGCAGCGCTTTCCGGTGCCTCAAGGTGGCACAGTCGCGCCGCCGTCCCGGGCGTGAGACTGCGGGCAGGACCACAGCGATCAGACCGAATGATCGCGTACACATTGGAGAACGAGCATGGATATCGGGCTGTTCCTCGTACCGTTCCGCCTTCCGGAGACCGGCCTGCACGAAGGTTTCCAGTGGGACATGCAGGTCATCGACTGGGCCGACGAGTTCGGTCTGTCCGAGGTGTGGATCGCCGAGCACAGCACCATGAGGTGGGAGCCGGTGTGCAGCCCTGAGCTGTACATCGCGGCCGCGCTGCGGCAGACGAAGCAGATCAGGTTCGGCACCGGCGCGAACGTTCCGGGCAACCACAACCCGATGGCGCTGGCGCACCGGCTGATGCAACTCGACCACATGTCGAACGGCCGTCTGATGGTCGGCCTCGGCGCGGGTGCCTACCCCACGGACCACCTGATCCACGGCAACACCGACCCCGGCGGGAAGATGGCGGAGGCCGTCGAGATCATGCGCGCCATCTGGGAGAAGAAGGGCCCGTTCCGCCACGACGGGAAGCACTGGCAGTTCGAGATCCCCGCGTACGACGAGATCCAGCAGGGCCCGTTCATGGAGCCGCTGCAGAAGCCGCATCCGCCGCTGCTCATGGCCGGCCTCAGCCCCGCCTCCCGCACCATGACGCGCGCCGGCGAGCTGGGCTATCTGCCCATGAGCTTCAACGTGGGCCGCGAGTATCTCGCCGGTCACTGGTACCGGTACATGCAGGGCGCGGAAAAATCCGGCTTCACCGCGAACCGCAACGAGTGGCGTATCGCCCACAACATCCTGGTCGCCGACACCGACGAGGAGGCGATGGACCTCGCCGTGAACGGGGCCATGGGGCGGACCTACCGTGAGTGGATGCTGCCCGGCTACGCCCGCGGCGGCATGCTGCCGGCCATGGTGCCCGAGCTGAACGTCACCGACCCGGACGACGTGCCGATCGAGTACCTCGCCGAGGAGAAGTGGCTCGTCGGATCCCCCGACACCGTGATCAAGAAGCTGCGGCGGGACCTGGACGCCTCCGGCGGCTTCGGCAAGATCATCAGCTTCACCTTCGACTACCTCGACCAGCCCGAGCGCTACCGGCGCCACTTCGAACTGCTGGGCACGGAGGTCATCCCGCGGATCAAGGACATCGTGCACCCCACCGAGTCCCTGGCCGCGCTCCGGCGACCCGCCGGTATCGAGGACTGACCCGCCCGGGCCACACATCCGGACGGGAACGAACCGAGGGGCGCCCCGAGGAAGGCGGCGCCCCTACGTCCGCCCCCTGAGCCGTGTCTCAGGTTGACACAGTGCGTCCCGGTCACCGGTTCCCAGGCTCGCCCGCAACGGCGTCACCTCTGGGAACAGCCAGGACGCGATTTGAAAGGAAGATCGCATGACTGCTGCTGACCGCCAAGACCACCGGGCATTCGCCGCCGGGATCGCCGAGCGGCGCACGGGCGACCCCGTCGTCGTTCCGCATGTCGTCGGCGGCGAGGAACGCTTCGACGGCGAGCTGATCAACAGGGAGGACCCCGGCCACCCGTCCCTGACGGTCAGCGCCTGCCACGACGCGCCCGCCGAACTGGTTCAGCTCGCCGTCGCGACCAGCCGGGCGGCCCAGCGGGAATGGGCGAAGGTGCCGCTGAGCACGCGGATCGCACACGTGCGACGCGCCATCGACCACGTCGAGGAGGCGGCGCGGGAGTGGGCCGTGCGCGTGGCGCTGGAGGTCGGCAAGTCCTATGCGGGAGCACAGGCCGAGGGCCTCGAAGTCCGGGACATCCTGCGCTACTACACCGAGTACGCGGAGAGGCCCGGAGCCTTCGAGGACGAGCGGGCGGCCGATCCGGCCGGCTTCGCCAACGATTCCGTGCTGCGGCCGTACGGTGTCTTCGGCGTCATCACCCCGTTCAACTATCCGATCGTGCAGGCCGCCGGTCCCACGATCGGCGCTCTCATCGCCGGCAACGGCGTGGTCGTCAAGACCTCCCACCAAGGTCCCTGGTCCGGCCAGGCGGTGTACGAGATGTGCCAGGCGATGGACCTGCCCACCGGGCTGGTGAACATCGTCCACGGCGCGGACGAACCCGGCAGGGCGCTCACCGCCTCCGGCATCGACGGCGTCTCCTTCACGGGTTCGGTCGCCGTCGGCCGGTCCATCATGAAGTCGTTCGCGAACGGACCCTATGCGCGGCCTGTGATCGCGGAGATGGGCGGGAAGAATCCTGTCATCGTCACCGACACCGCGGATCTGGAGGCGGCCGCCGACGGCATCGTGTTCTCCGCCTTCGACCTGGGCGGGCAGAAGTGCAGCGCGCTCTCCCGTGTGCTGGTGACGCCGGGAGCACACGACCGACTCGTCGAGCTGGTCGCCGAGCGTACCGGCCGTGTCGTCGTGGCCGACCCCACCGACGCCGACGCGTTCGCCGGTCCCGTGGTGTCCGCCGAGGCGCTGGCGCGGTTCGAGCGCATCGTCGGGCAGGCACGTGCAGAGCGCTTCACGGTGTCGGGCGGCGAGAGGCTCGACGGTGACGGCTATTTCGTTCGTCCCGCCGTCGTGTCCTCCGTACCCGCCGATCACACACTGTCGACCACCGAACACTTCCTGCCGTTCCTCACGATCAGCCGGGTAGCCTCGTTCGAGGAGGCACTCGGCGCGGCCAACGCCACCCCGATGGGGCTGACCGCCGGCATCTACACCGGCGACATCGACGAGGCCCGCGCGTTTCTGGACGGCATCGAGGCCGGGTGCGTCGATGTGAATGTGCCGGGGCACGCGACCACCGGCTGGTGGCCCGGTCCCCAGACGTTCGGGGGCTGGAAGGCCAGCGGCTCGACCGGCGTACAGACGCTGGGCAAGTGGTACACACAACAGTTCGCCCGGCAGCAGGCACGTAAGCTGCCCGCACAGTTCGAGCATCTCCTGACCTACTGAGCTCGACAAACGCGTTCCCGCGGCGTATCGAGGAGGTCCGATGACCACACCCTTCGAGGGGACCCCCCTCGCCCACCCGGTGCGCCTGGGAGCGGTCGGCAATGCCGAGCTGGTCTCCCTCCGTGAGCGTTTCGTCGCCGACCCCACGACGACCGATCTGAGCAGGCTGCGTCCCGTGATCGCACGATCATGGCGACGCAGCCTGGCCTGCAACGTGCGGCCCGGCTCGAACGTCTTCACGGAGGCCGGGCAGCCACACGTGGACGATCAGCTCCTCGCCTGCGCGGAACCGGTCCTGACCGAGCTGGAACGTCTCTGCGCGGACACCCAGGGCGCCGTGTGCCTCACCGATGCCCAGGGAACCCTGGCCGTCTTCCGCGGGGACACCGCGGCCGTCCGGCAGGCGGACCGAGCCTTTCCGGTCTACGGCGGACGCATGGCGGAGGACCTGATCGGCACCAACTCCGACGGCACCGCCCTGGAGGAGGGCACAGCGGTCCAGGTGTGGGGCGGCGAGCACTTCGCCGAGACACTGCAGGGAAGCTGCTGCACCTCGGTCCCGATCCGTGACCCGCTGCGCCGCTCCATCCGCGGTGTCCTCAGTCTGATGCTGCCCGAGAATCTCGCCCGCCAGATCGATCCGCGGTCCATTCTCCTGATCGTCCAGGGCGCCGCGGCGGAAGTGACCAGAACGCTCGCGACCAGGCTCGCCGCTCGGGAGCAGACCCTGATGGCCGCCTATCTGCGGGAAGTGCGCAAGCGGGGCGCCGACGCCGTCGTCGCGATGGACGAGCGCACCACCATCGCGAGCCGCGGAGCCCTCGCTCTCCTCGGGCAGAGCGACTACTCCGTCCTCGCCGCGTACAGCCGCGAGGCGGAGCGTCTCGACCGGACCGTCGAACGCGACCTCACGATCGGCGCCGACACGGTCCTGCAGCTCCACGCGAGCCCCATCCTCCTGGGCGGCGAGACAACGGGCGGTACCGTGATGCGCCTGCGGCGCAAGGAGTCGGGCAAGGCTTCGTCCGCACCGGCTGCCGGCTCGGCACCCCGCCGGAGCCCGTTCGACGGCATCGTCGGCGACAGCCTCGCCGTCCGACGCACGCTGGAAGCCGCGACCACGGCCTGCACGCGTCGCACACCCGCCTACATCGTCGGTGAGCCGGGCACCGGCAAGCGTCACCTCGCGCAGGTCATGGCGTCCCGGTTCGCCGAGCGCACCGTCGTCTTCACCTGCCGGCCGGGCGCCGCGGACCAGCCGCGGGGAATCGACGAGATCGACGCGGAACTCGCGGCCGGCTCCACGGTCGTCCTGCACCGGGTCGACGAGTGCGATGCCGCACTGCGCGCGAGCCTCACCGATCTGCTGGACCTGTTGGAACAACCGCGGGTCGTTCTCACCCTCGCGCGACTGGACGACGAGCTGTTGCCGCTGATCAGCAGCCTCAACGGCATCGAGGTCCAGATGCCTTCGCTTCGCATGCGCCGCGAGGACATTCCCGCCCTGGCATCCCACTTCCTCTCTCTCGGCGACAGCCCGGCCGCACAGGTGTCACCGCGTCTGCTGGACGCGCTCGTCGCCGCGGACTGGCCGGGAAACGTCCGCCAACTGCGGAACGTCATCGAGACCGCCGCGTCACGCTGCCGAACGCAGGAACTGCGCGTGGACGATCTGGCGCAGGCACACCGCCGCGGCCTCGCGCGGAGCAAACTCACGCGCCTGGAGGAAGCGGAGCTCTACCAGATCCGCGAAGCCCTGGCCGAGGCGGGTGGCAACCGATTGCGCGCCGCGGCAATCCTGGGAATCGGCCGGTCCACCCTCTACCGGAAGATCGACAGCTACACCAACCGAGGCTTCGAGCTGGAACTGCGGCCCCACGAATAGCCCAGGGCAGGCCGCCGGACCGCCGGCCTCCGGGACGCGGTCACCGACCGCCACTGCCCCAAGGTGGGACAGTCCCGGCAACGGCCGGAACTCCATGCTTGGTCGCCAACAGCGGATGCAGCGGTCTCCCCCAGGGCCCCGTCCCCGCCGGCTTTCGCCCTCCCGGCGAAGCTCTGCCTTCAGCCGAAGCCGGGCAAGCCCTCGCGCACCCGCCCGGCCGACAAGGAAGACCCCGCGCATGGACACTCACTCCTCGACAGTCCGATGTTCTTCCGGATCACCCACCACGGACGCCAAGGCTCCTTCCCCGACCGTCACGCTCAAAGGCGAGATGGGCACGTTCGGTCTGCTCTTCACCGTGCTCGCCTTCACCGCGCCGCTCGGCGTCGTCTTCGGGTTCCTGTCCGTCAACATCAGCTTCGGGATCGCCGTACCGATCGCCTTCGTCGGCGTCATGCTGCTGATGACGCTCTTCGCCCTCGGCTTCACCAGCATGAGCCGGCAGATCCCCAGGCCAGGCGCCTTCTACACCTACATAGGTGAGGGCCTGGGCCGCCCCGCGGGCCTCGGCGGCTCGTTCCTCGCCCTGTCCACCTACGGCTTCAACATCATCGCGGCACTCGTCTTCTCAGGAATCGGCGTGAACAACCTCTTCACCAGTTTTACCGGTGCAGCGGGAGCGCCGTGGTGGATCTGGTCGCTGATCATGCTCGGCGCCGTGTGGACCCTGAGCTACTTCAACGTGGAACTCTCGGCCAAGGTCCTTTCGGTGCTGCTGGCGGTCGAAGTGTGCGCCATCCTGATCTTCGACATCGTCATGATCACGAACGGCGGCCCGGAAGGCCACTCCCTCACCCCCTGGAACCCCGTTCACCTGGTCACGCCCTCGATCGGGGTGCTGCTCCTGTTCAGCATCGGAGTCTTCAACGGCTTCGAGGCCACCGCGATCTACCGGGACGAGGTGCGCGACCCGAGCGTCACCATCCCGCGCGCCACGTACCTGACGATCACCTTCCTCGGCGTCTTCTACGCGATCTCGTCCTACTCGCTGATCCTTTCCTCGGGAGCCTCCCGAGCCGTCGCGGACGCGGCAGCCGGCCCGGCCGAGATGATGCCGCACGCCCTGCTCACCTACATCGGCGCCTTCGCGAACCAGGTGATCGCCGTTCTCCTGGTGACCAGCATGTTCGCCTCGACCCTCTCCCTGCAGAACATCCTGTCCCGCTACACCCACTCGCTCAGCGTGGACGGCGTCTTCCCGGGACGGCTGGCCGCCGTCCACCGGCGGCACGGATCACCCCACGTCGCGGCCGTCACCGTGGGCGCCGCCCTTCTCCTGATCATGGTCGGCCTGATCGCCTCGGGCATCCCCGCATCCGAGCTGTACGGCGCGACGTCCGGTGTGGCGTTCTACGGAATGCTGCTCCTGCTGTTCCTCACCTGTGTCGCCGTCATCGTCTACTTCCGGCGCCACGGGAAGGGCGTCTCCCGGTGGAAGACCTTCGTCGCTCCAGCCATCTCCGCACTGGCCATCGGCTTCGCCCTGCTGACGGCGTCGCTGAACATGGACCTGCTCATCGTCGCGCCCACCGCGGTCGTAGCAGCCCTCCTCGCCATCGGTTACCTCATGGTCGCCGTCGGCGTGATCACGGCTCTGGTCCTGAAACGGCGCGGGTCACCGACGTACGAGCGCATCGGGCGACGCGCGGGTTAGAAACGCGTCTCAGCAGGAGGACGGGTGCGGCTCGCGTCCCCTCGGCCTCGTCGCACCCAGTGCCCCACTTTGACACATTCGCCCACGTCAATCCGATCTAGGCTCACGGGTGATCCTGGCTCCCAGCACCACACCCTAAGAGCGCAAAGGAAACGTCCGATGACGAAAAATCCCACCTCCGGCAGCATTTTGGTGGCGCCTCACCAGTTCCCGCACCTGGACCGGGAGCAGGCACTGGCCAAGGAGTTCGGCCTCGACCTCGTCGCCGCAACCGACCAGTCCTCCTTCAGCTCAGCGATGCCGGACGCCCGGATCGTCATGGTCACCCCCTATGCGAAGGTCACCGCGGAGGATTTCGCCTCCCTGCCCGCCTGCGAGGCCGTCGTGCGCTACGGCATGGGCTACGACAACATCGACGTCACGGCAGCCGCCGCGGCGGGCATCCCGGTCTCCATCGTTCCGGACGCCTCGACGGACGAAGTGGCATCCCACGCCTTCGCCATGGGCCTGGCACTGAGCAGGCGTCTGCCTCAAGGGCACGCGGCGATCCGCGACGGCGGCTGGGCCGGCCGCATCGCCTACGACGCGCCCAAGCTGACCGACCTCGTCATCGGCATCGTCGGACTGGGCCGGATCGGCCGGATCGTGGCCGCGTCCTGGTCCGCCGTGGGCGCCCGGGTGCATGCCTACGACCCGTACACCTCCCTCCCGGACATACCGGCGGCAGAGCTCACCCGGGTACTGGAAGAGTCGGACGTGGTCTCCCTTCACCTCCCCCTCACCGACGAGACGCGCCACCTGGTGTCCAGCGACGTTCTGCGCCGTATGCGGCCCGGCGCCGCGGTGGTCAACGTGTCGCGGGGCGGTCTGGTCGATGAGCAGGCGCTCGCCGACGCGCTGCACTCGGGTCATCTCTCGGGGGCGGCCCTCGATGTCTTCGCGCAGGAGCCGCTCCCGGCGGACCATGCCCTTCGGGACGCGCCCCACCTCATCCTCACCCCACACATCGCCTGGCGTTCGACGACATCACTCGGTGCCCTTCAGGACGGCGCCGTCTCCCGTGCGCGGCGCGCCCTCGCCGGAGAACCCCTCATCGATCTCGTCTGACCGAAGGTCCGCACCGGAACAGGAGAAGGATGTGACCTATCAGGCCACAAGCGAGGACGCCGGCGAGCCGACGGTCGTGACCGGCGTCGTCAGGGTCGGCGACCGGCGAGGACGCGGACTGGGCTTCCCCACCGCCAACATCCACGAGGTCGGCACGGTGCGCCGGGACGGCGTATACGCGGCCACGGTCGCCCTGGAACCGGACGAGGTGACGTTTGTAGCGGTCGTCTCGGTAGGCCACCGCCCGACGTACTACGGCCCTGAAGGAACACGCCTGCTGGAAGCCCATCTGCTGGGATTCAAAGGCGACCTCTACGGCCGCGGCGTGCGCGTGACGCTGCGGCACCGCATACGACCACAACGCCGATTCGGCACCTCGCCCGCTCTCGTCCGTCAACTACAGCAAGACGTCAAGGACACCGCGAGGTGGGCGGCCCTGAACAACCTCGACCACCTGATCACCGAACCTCCCAGGACCGAGCGGAGCAAGGGCCGCTGGGGAGCGGACCAGCGCCACCTCCCGCGTGACAGGTGCCGCCCGACCCTACGGGCGCTCGAACGGACCGAAGCCATCGTCGAGGCCGCGCGCCACGTACCCGCCGACACCGACCCGCACCACTGGGTCGCCGCACGGACGGGATACCCCGTAGCGGACGTCGCGTGGCGCCTCGCTCAATTCAGAACTCCGGACCTCCCAGGACCGCCGTCGCGGGTGCGGGGCAGGGAGGCGGTACGCGGGCGGTGACATCGGTCAGCGGATGCTGTCGGCTTTCCGCGTCGGGGCGTGCGGTGATGGGGGCGTGGGGCGGGGCAGCGGGATCTTCTGTGCGAGCTTGTCGCCTTCGACGTCGAGGTCGGGCAGCAGACGGTTCAGCCAGGCGGGGATCCACCAGGCATTCTCCTGCGCGAGTGCCATGGTGGCCGGGATGAGGGTCATACGGATGACGAAGGCGTCGATGAGGATGCCGACGGCCAGGGCGAAGCCGGCCTGTTTGATCATGGGTTCGGCGTTGAAGACGAACCCGGCGAAGACGGACACCATGATGGTGGCGGCCGCCAGGACGACGGAGCTCGCGCGTGCGAAACCGGTGACGGTGGCGTCGAGGGCGGTGGCACCGTGCACGTGGGCCTCGCGCATGGAGGTCACCAGGAACATCTGGTAGTCCATGGCGAGTCCGTAGAGGACGCCGGTGATGATGATGGGCAGCAGGCTCACGACCGGTGCGGTGGCGTCGAGTCCTATCACGTTCTGGAGCCAGCCCCATTGGAAGACGGCGGTGGTGAGGCCGAAGGTGGCGGCGATGGTCAGGAGGAAGCCGAGGGTGGCGGTCACGGGGACCATGAGGGAGCGGAAGACCAGGAGCAGGACGATCAGTGACAGGCCGAGGACGGTGGCCACGTAGAGGGGCAGGGCGTCGGCGAGCCGGTCGGAGACGTCGATCGCGAGGGCGGTGAAGCCGGATATGCCGACGGTGACGCCGTGCGCTGTGCCCATCCGGGTGGTCCTGTCCCGTAGGGCGGTGACGAGGTCTTCGGTGGCGTCGTCGTTCGGGCCACTGCCGGGGATCAGACTCAGGATGGCTGTGGTGCCGGTCCGGTTCATCCCGGCCAGGGAGACCGAGGCCGATCCTTCGACGCTTTTCAGGTCGGAGGTGACCGCGGCGAGAGTGGCGGGAGTGAGGAGTTCGCCCTTGGCGGTGGAGTTGACGGCGATCAGGAGCGGGCCGTTGTAACCGGGGCCGTAGGCGTCGCTGATCAGCTCGTAGCTGCGGCGTTGCCCGGTGTCGGGGTTGTAGCTGGCGCCGGAGGGCAGACCCAGTTTCATGTCGGCGGCGGGCACCGCGAGGATCGCGGGGAGCAGGATCGCCGCCGCGAGAGCGGCGTACTTGCGGCGGACCAGGCAAGTTCCCCAGCGGGCGGCTCGTTCCCGGCCGGCGGCGGCTTCGGGCCGCTGGGTCCTGTGCCGGGTCCGGGCAGGGCAGACGCGTTCCTTGACCAGGCCGAGCAGGGCGGGCAGCAGGGTCAGGGCGAGCAGGACGGCGACGGCGATCGTGGCGGCTGCGACGAGGGCCATGGTGGACAGCAGGGTGATGCCGATGACCAGGAGCCCGGCCAGGGCGATGATGACGGTGCTGCCGGCGAAGAAGACGGCGCTGCCGGCGGTACCGACGGCCCGGCCGGTCGCTTCGTGGGCGTCCAGGCCCTCGTCGAGAATCAGCCGGCGTTCCCGGTTGACGATGAACAGGGCGTAGTCGATGCCGACGGCGAGTCCGAGCATCAGGGCCAGCACCGCGGCGAGCGAGTGGATCTCGAACACGGTGGAGAGGGTGAACGCGCCGCCCACACCCACGGTGACACCGACCAGGGCGATGGCGAGGGGCAGGCCGGCCGCCACGACCGATCCCAGGGTGATCAGCAGGACGAGGGCCGCGACGGCAACGCCGACGATCTCTCCGATGCCGACGATCTCGGGTATCTCCATCATCGCAGCCGACGGCAGAACCTCCAGGCCGGCGCGTGCGGCCTGTTGCTCGGCGGCTTCGATGGTGCTGTCGATCGTCCCTGACGGGAGCTCGAAGGTCTGCTGGTCGAACTGGAACTGCAGCAGCGCTGTCGAGTTGTCGGCGGAGACGACGACTCCCGGCACCGGCTGACCGCCCGCCTGCAACGGGACGGGATTCCCGCCGTTCGGCCGACCGGCCGCTCGGGCCACCGCCGCCTGGGCTCGCAGCAGCGGACTGTTCTCACCCCGTGCGGCTTCCCGCGCCAGCACCTTCCTGGCGTCGATGACGTGATCGTGGCGGTAGACGGCGTCCACGGCTGCCAGCAGAGCGGGCCGTACCTTCTCTCCGTCGATGCGGGCACCGTCCGGGGCTTCGAAGAGCAGGATGCCCTGGCCGCCGGACGCCTCCGGCAGAGAGGTGGCCAGCTCGTCGATGACCTTCTGGGACGGGGTGCCGTCGATCCGCACCTCGTTGCTGAGTTTGACCGGATTGGTCACGAGCAGCGCCACGACGGCCGCCAGCACGGCCAGCCAGCCGCCGATGACATACCAGGGTTTGCCGTAGGCGAACCTTCCGAGCCGGTACAGCAGAACGGACACAGTTTTCTCCCCTGCGCGTGGCGGCCTGACGTCCCAGGCCACACCATGAAGTGAGAGGGTACTACCGAAACGATAGTCGACTATCAAACGGTAGGGTGCTACGGGACGAAGGGGGACGCCTTGTCGCAGAACAGGGAAGGGTCACGGATGGCAGCCAAGAACGACCGCGCCCCCCGGCGCCGTGTCGACGCCCGCTCCAGCATCGAGCGCATCACCGCCGCGGGACGGACCGTGCTGGGCAAGGGTGAGGGCTCCCTGGAGCAGATCGCGGCGGAGGCCGGCGTGGGCATCGCCACGCTGTACCGGCACTTCCCCAACCGGGAAGCCGTCGTCCGGGCCGTCCTGGAGGACATCGTCGATACCGACCTGCTCCCCCTCGTCGAGCGCGCCGCCGACTCCCCGCACACGCGCCAGGCCCTCCAGGAGATCGCCACACGCCTGCTCGACCTGATCACCGAGGAGCGCGGACTGGTCACCTTCGCCAGCAACTTCGCCGATGTCGCCGTGGACGTGCTCCAGCGCTTCAGCGCCTCGCTCCACCCGCTCCTGGCACGCGCGCAACAGGCGGGTGAGGTCCGGCCCGACCTCACCGCCGAAGACGTCCCCCACTTCCTGATCATGGCCGTCGCCGGCCTGGCCCTCCCCGGCACGACACCGTCCCTGCGCGCCCGTTTCATCACCTTGCTCTTCGACTCACTGAATCCGGCCGACGCGACCCCCCTGCCCCCGTCGCACACCGGAGAGGACGACCTGCGCACCGCGGTCGGCAATGTGACGCGCGCTTAGACTGCGCCCCCCTCCGGGGCGGATTGCATCATTTTGTAGCTACTTGTCCGCTTCTTTGGGCGGGATTAGGCTGATTTATACAGGACCACCACACGCATGGTTCCGCGAAGAATCAGCCGCTGGACGAAGAGCCGAAGGGACGGCGAGCCAGGATGAGCGGAGGAAACAAGGCAGTCGCATACATCAAGCCGGGTGAGGTGGAGGTAAGGACCACTGATTACCCCACGCTCGAACTTCAGGACGGGCCGGGCGTGGCCAAGGAGAACGTGGGCCGCGTATGCCGGCACGGGGTCATCCTCAAGGTGCTCGCCAGCAATATCTGCGGGAGCGATCAGCACATGGTGCGTGGCCGTACGACCGCTCCCGAGGGCCTGGTCCTGGGGCACGAGATCACCGGAGAGGTCATCGAGCGCGGCCCCGATGTCGAGTTCATCGATGTCGGCGACGTGGTGTCGGTGCCCTTCAACATCGCGTGCGGGCGGTGCCGCAACTGCAAGGAGCGCAAGACGGGCATCTGCCTGAACGTCAACCCCGCCCGCCCCGGGGCGGCATACGGATATGTCGACATGGGTGGCTGGGTCGGCGGCCAGGCGCAGTACGTGATGGTGCCGTACGCGGACTTCAATCTGCTCCGCTTCCCCGACCGGGACGCGGCTCGTGAGAAGCTCCTCGATCTCACGATGCTGTCCGACATCTTCCCGACGGGCTTCCACGGCGCGGTGACCGCGGGCACGGAAGTCGGCTCCACGGTGTACGTGGCGGGGGCCGGACCCGTGGGCCTGGCGGCCGCCGCCTCGGCCCAGCTGCTCGGCTCGTCGGTCGTCATCGTCGGCGACCTCAACGCCGAACGGCTCGCCCAGGCCCGCAGCTTCGGCTGTGAGACCGTCGACCTCACGCAGGGCTCGATGGAGGACCAGATCACCGAGATCCTCGGCGAGCCCGAGGTGGACGCGGCGATCGACGCGGTCGGCTTCGAAGCACGCGCCCACGGCCACGGCCGCGACTCCGAAGAGGCGCCCGCGACCGTCCTCAACTCTCTGATGGGCACCGTCAGGGCGGGCGGCGCGCTCGGCATTCCGGGGCTCTACGTCACGGAGGACCCGGGCGGTGTCGACCAGGACGCCAGGACCGGCACGCTGAAGGTGCGGCTGGGCCTCGGCTGGGCGAAGAGCCACCGCTTCACCACGGGACAGTGCCCGGTGATGCAGTACCACCGGGGTCTGGCCAAGGCGATCCTGCACGACCGCGTCCACATCGCCAAGGCGGTCAACGCCACGGTGATCCCGCTGGAGGACGCGCCGCGCGGCTACACGGAGTTCGACCACGGGGCGAGCCGGAAGTACGTACTCAACCCGCATGGCGCGCTGGACCAGGCCAAGGCGGCCTGACCTGAACACCTGAACCGGATCACGCGGGCGCGGAGGCCCGCGTGTCCCGCGTGTTCCGGTACAGGGCCTGCTCCAGGAAGGCGCGCATCGCGCCCGCCACCGTGTCGAGGTGGCTTTCGAGGAGGAAGTGACCGCCGCCCGGCACCAGTTGGATCCGGGCGTCCGGCAGGTCCCTGGCGAAGGCCCGGGCCCCGTCGGGGCCGAAGATCTCGTCCCCCGCGCCCCAGATGGCCAGCAGCGGCACCCGCGTGGCGCGGAAGTACTCGTGGAGCCTGGGGTAGAGGGGCAGGTTGGTGGCGTAGTCGCGGAAGAGGTCGAGCTGGATCCGGTCGAGGCCGGGGCGGGAGATCTCCCGGTGATCAGTGGCCCAGGTGTCCGGGTCGACCAGTTCCGGCTCGGCGACCCCGTGCAGGTACTGCCACCGGATGGCTTCCTCGCTCAGGGCCCCGCGTACGGCTTCCTCCGTCGACGGGCTCGGCGACTGCGCGTACGCCCAGACGGGGGCCCAGAAGTCGGGGACGAATCCTTCGTCGTAGGCGTTGCCGTTCTGCGTGACGATCGCGGTGACGGCGTGGGGGTGGCGCAGCGCGAGCCGCCACCCTATGGGGGCGCCGTAATCCTGCACGTAGAGCGCGTACCGCTCCAGTCGCAGGTGGGCGAGAAGCCCTTCGGTCACATCGGCGAGGGCGTCGAAACCGTAGGCGAACTCGTCGGCGGGCGGCGTGGCGGAGTGCCCGAACCCCAGGTGGTCGGGGGCGATGACATGGAACCGGTCGGCCAGTGCGGGAATCAGGTGCCGGAACATGCGGGAGCTGGTCGGAAATCCGTGCAGCAGGACGACGGCGGGCGCGTCGGCGGGGCCGGCTTCCCGGTAGAACACGCGGTGCCCGAGCACGGAGGCGTAGCGGTGTCGCACCTCGGTCATGACTAACCCCTTACATTTGTTTATGCGGTTAGGTTCTCTCCAGGTTGACTCGCGAGCCTGTAACCTGTCAAGCGCGTCAAGGCGGTTATGGGTGAAGTGATGAGTGAATACGAGTGGTACGAGTGAAGGTGAGGCGGGATGTTCAGCGAGGAAGTGCTGCTCGAAGCGTTGAACAGCACACCCGTGGCGGACGGAGTCCCGCGTGACCTGTGGCAGGACGGCCCCGCGCTGAGCCGCTGGGCGGTACAGCGTGGTGGTGACGGCGGCCCCGGAGAGCGGGAGTGGCTCAGGAGGACCCGCGACGCACTGCAGAGGGTGGTGCGCGGTGAGAGCGGGCCGGAGATCCTGGCCGCGTTCCTCGCGGGTGCGCGCAAGGTGCCCCGGTTGAGCGGGGACGGCCTGGACTGGATCCTGGAGGTCGAGGCGGACCGGCGGCCGGCCGTCGAACTGATCCTCACCTGGGACCGTGTACGGAACGAACTGCCCGGCCGGCTCCGCCCATGCGCGAACAGCGACTGCCAGCTGTTTCTAGTGGACCACAGCCGTGCCAACACCGCGCGGTGGTGCTCGATGAGAACCTGCGGCAACCGGCTCAAGGCCCGTCGGCATCACGAGCGGCAGCGTCGGGCCGACGGGTCGACGGAGCCGGGTCGCCCTCACTGAACCGGTCGCCCTTCACCGATCCGGTCGCCCTCGCTGGTCAGGTCGCGCTCACCGATCCGGTCGCGCTCGCTGGGCCAGTTGGAACGGGTTCGGAAGCGCCCGGCTCAGGGGCCGGGCGGGGCCCGCTGTCGGTGATACTGGGTCCGTCATGCCGGAACGGACCGTCGCCCATCGGTTCTCCGTGGCCGTGAGCGCCGTATGTGGCGCCGCCGTCGCGGTGTTGAGCTGTGCGCTGGCGGCGGGGCTGCATCATGCGACGGCCGGGACGGCGGTCTCGCCGGCCGGTCTGGCGCAGGCGGCGGCCCTGCTGTTCTGCGGTGCGTTCCTGTCCTTCCGGTTCGGGTCGCTCCGGACCGGGCCTGCCGTGCTGGCGGTGGCGCAGGCCGTGCTGCCCGGCTGGCTCGCGGCGACCGAGGCGGGTCCGGTCGTGCCGGGCGGGCATCAGGCGCTGCCGCCCGCCTGGCACCACAACCTCGCGGCGATGGCCGCCCTCAACCTGGCGGCCGCCCTGCTCTGCGCGTGGCTGCTGCGCGACGCGGGCGCCATGCCGTCCCGGGTCCTCCGGGCCTGTGCGGCCCCCGCCCGGCAGTGGGTGGCGAGGGTCGGCGTACTCCTCCGGGTGCGGCCCGCGCGGCACGAGGAGCCCGGTCGGCCGTGGCACCGCGTGCTGACGCCGGACGCGCTCGTACCGCAGACCGCGCACGTGGCCCTGCGCCACCAGTTGGTGCCCTGCGGGCCGTAGCACGACAACGCGACACCACCCCGGCGCCACCCGCCCACCGAGGCCCTGGCGTCCCTTCGTCGTTGTCCGTTGCCTTTGAGTGTTGCCCGAGGGATGTGCTCCTGTGTTCCCGTACGTCACCGACCCCCGCGCGGTGGTCACCCCCGATGTCCATGTTCCGGCCGACTCCGACCCGGAGAACGCGCTCGTCACCTTCCTGTCGTCCGCCCAGAACCTGCTGCTGATCGTCATAGCCGTGCTGGCCGTGGCGCTGCTCGCGGGGACCCAGTGGGCGGACCGGCGGCGGCGCTCCCGGGAGGGCGGCGGGTCCGCGGGGACCCCCGCGAACCCGCCGGAGCCTCCGCGGAGTTGAGCGCTCAGCCGCCGGCCGCCCCGGTGAGCCGGTCCCTGATGCGGATGTCCTGCTCCACGGTGACCTGGTCGAGTTCGCTGGTACGCACGGACAGCTTGATGGTCCAGGTTCCGGCCAGCGGCAGGCGCAGGCTGTCCGTCCACCAGTAACCCTGCCGGTCGGTCAGTTTCGCGTCGAGCGGGCCGATGCGTTCGGCGCGGTGGGTGAGCGTGAGCCGTAGCTCGGGGACCGCGGCGATGCCGCCGTCGGACGCGAACACCAGCGCCTCCACCACGTTCTCGCCGGCCCGCCCCGGATCGAAGGTGAGCTGGACCTTGCCGGTGCCGTTCGCCGTCCCCACGTCGAACGGGACCGTGGCCACGACCACCGGGGGCTCCTGGAGAAGGGCGGCCCCGGCCGTCGTCTCCACGGTCGCGCGGCTGGGCGGGGTGCCGGTGAGCACCGTGGTGATCGCCAGGACGACCGCGCCGAGCACCGCCTCGGCCACCACCGAGCGGCGCAGTCCGCGCCGGTGGGGGCCGGGCGGAGCGGAGGGCCGGGGTTCCGCGCCGTCCGCCGCCGGGGCCTCGGAGGTCTCCTTGCCGCCTGTCGGCGGGGCCTCGGAGGTCTCCTTGCCGTCCGTGGCCGGCGGGCCCACGGTCCACCGGCGGGAGTACGCCGCCGCGACCAGCAGGGCGAGTACGGCGATCACCTTGACGACGAGGGTCCTGCCGTACTCGGTGGAGGTGAGTGCCTGCAAGGTGCCGACCTGCCGCCAGGACTGGTAGACGCCGGTGACGACGAGTACTGCCACCGCCGTGAAGGCCAGCCGGGAGAAACGGGCGACCGCCGCCGCGGGGACGGGCGCGTCCGCCGGTGCGCGCCACAGGGCGGCGGCCAGCGCCACCAGCCCGCCCAGCCAGACGGCCATCGCGAGCAGATGCAGCACCGCGACAGGGATCGCCAGCGGGACCTGAAGACCGGCGGACGCGTGCTCGGCCGCCGCCCAGGTGACCGTGAGGGCCAGTGTGAGCACTCCCCCGGCCGCGCGGAGCCGGGGGCCGACGGTCGGCGCGGAGTCCGTCGTACGGAACCGGCGCCCGAGCAGCGCGAGGAGGACCCCCACCACCGCGAGGAGGAGGAGCCGTACCCCCAGGGCCATTCCGGCCCGGCCGGTGAGGGCGCCGCCCAGCACCTCGGGGTCGAGCGCCGTGGCCGCCCCGCCGCCCGTCTCGTACGGCCCGCGCAGCGCCAGCAGCACGGCGGTCGAGGCCAGCAGCGCCGCCCACCCGGCGACCAGGAGTCCGCGCAGCGACCGCAGGGCCGTGCCCGCGGGCCAGCAGTGGAGGAGGAACACCGCGACGCCGAGGAGCAGGGCGAAGCCGCCGTACGCGACGTAGCGGAACGCGTCGTAGACCCTGGTCACAGCGGTGTCGTCGGGGGATTCCGCGGGCAACTCGGCAAGCGTCGCGGAGGGTTCGCCGACGGAGAAGACGAACGCGCCGGAGATCGGGTGACCGTCCGCGGAGATGACCCGCCAGGACACCGTGTAGGTGCCCTCGGGCAGCTTCCCGCGCAGCCCGACCCGGATGGCGTCCGCCTTTCCGGCCACGTGCTCCGCCGGTTTCGGGTTCACCCGCTCGTTCGTCGGGGACAGCACCCGCACGGAGCCCTCGGCGAGGCGGACCGACTCGGTGAAGGTCAGGGTGACCCGCTCGGGCGCGGCGTCGAGGACCGCGGCGTCCGCCGGGTCCGACTCGCGCAGGGCGGCGTGCGCGGCAGCGGGTCCGGCCCCGGCGAGAAGGAGCGCGAGTACGGCGCCGACCAGAGCCAGGACGGTCAGCGGCGTCCTCACCCGGTGTGTCGGCGTACGCATGGACGGGCCTCCTCCGGCGCGCTCGGAGCGGGGGCGCGGCCGAAGCCCCGCCACCGCCGGATCGTGACGGACGGATCCGTGACGGACGGATCGCGGGGGCCGGTTCGGCCTCGTGGTCGCGGCTGGGGCACGTCGCCTCTCCTTGTTCCGGTCTCGCGGCGCGAACGGACCGACGGGGCCGGTCCGTTACGGGCGCGCTCAGCGGGGATACGGCTGAGCACGGGCGACTGTTCACCGGATCGGCGCCGGTCCGCGCGTGTCGCGGGCGCCGGGTGGCAGTGCGACGAAATCTAACCTTCCAGATGGTACAGTTACGGGATGCGACCGAGTTCGAGAAACCTCATCCTGGACGCGGCGATCCGTGTGACGGAGCGCGAGGGCATCACCGGCCTGACCCTGGAATCGGCGGCCGAGGAGGCCGGGGTGACCAAGGGCGGCCTGATGTACCACTTCCGCACCCGGGACGAGCTGCTGCTGGCGATCCAGCGCCATCTGACGGCGGCGTGGGAGGAGATGCTCGCCGCGGAGCTCGGCAAGCCACTCGACGAGGCAACGGCACGGGAGACGATCGAGGCGTACGCCCGGGTCGGGACGCGGGACGGCGCGAGCAAGGCGGATCTGGCGTTCATGATCGAGTCCGTCACGCAGCCGGAACTCGCCACGGTGTGGGAGGAGATGATGGCGCGCTGGAGCCCGCTGCCCCGGTCGACCGATCCGGGCGAGATCGACCTGTTGCTGGCGCGGCTGGCCGCCGACGGATGGTGGATGTTCCGGGCCACCAGCGGGTTCGATCTGCCCGCGCCGATCGAGAAGGCGCTACGGGAGCGGCTGCTGGCCCTGACCGCGCCCGGGACCAGCGACACGGACGCCGATGCCGCCGACGGCACCGACACCGCCGGCGGCTGAGACTGCGGGCGGACCGCGGGGTGCGCGGACCGCGGACCGCGGGGTGTGCGTGCACGGACCGCGGGCCGACCGGCCCCGCCGGGCCCGCGCCGCCGGCCGGAAGCCGCCGCACGGGAGCCGCTGCCCGGAAGCCGCCGCCGGAGCCGTCGACCGGGGGCCGCCGGCCGGGCGGGGCGGCTCGCCGGACGCCGCCCGGGGGACGCCGCCGGTTCCGTGTTCGGCGGCTCCAGGGGGTGTCGTTGCCGCCGTCGCAGCCGTCATGCTGGCCTGGGCACAGCCTCCACCGCCGCCACCGCCCGCCGTCCCATCCCGTATCTCGTACCGCTCCCGCACCACCCCGTACCACTCCCGAAACCGCGTCTGACACACACCCGGAGTCCGTGGCGTGACACTCTGTCTGCTCCTGCTCATCACGGTCGGCCTCGCCGCGACCGTGTTCGCACCCCGCGCCCTGCTCCGGGCCGGGTGGCCGGAGCGAGAGCCGGTCACCGCGCTGTGGGTGTGGCAGTGCCTGGTCGGCACCGTTCTGCTGAGCTGCCTGTCCGCGCTCCTCCTCGGGGCCGCGGCGCTCCTGGAGACCGTCCGCGCCCGCCTCTTCGCCCCGGCCCCGCCCGCGGTCGTCGACGCGTACGACCTCACGTCCGTACCGCCCTGGACGGCCCTGCTCACCCTGCTGCTGGCCTGCGGCGCCGCGTGGACCGGCGCCATGCTCGTACGGGAGCTGGTCAACGACCGGCGCCGCCGCCGGGTGCGCCGCGCCCATCTGAGGGAGCGCGCCCCCGATCTGCCCGCCGGTCTCGCCGTCGCCGACGGGCCGCTGCTGGTCCTGGAGGACGAGTACCCCGACGCCTGGCTGATGGCCGGCGCCACCCCCCAGCTCGTCATCACCACGGGTGCGCTGCGGCGTCTCACCGGCCGTCAGCTCGACGCCGTGCTCACCCACGAACTCGGTCACGCGCGGGCCCACCACGACTGGCTGCTGCACCTGTCCGGCGCGCTGGCGGCCGGCTTCCCCCGCGTCCCGCTCTTCGCCCACTTCGCCGACCAGACCCACCGTCTCGTCGAACTCGCCGCCGACGACACCGCCTCCCGGCGCTGCGGCCACCTCACCACCGCGCTCGCCCTCATCGAGCTCAACCAGCACCGCGGCGTGCTCAGTTGCGACAGCCCGCGCCGCCTCCTCCACGCCCGGGTGGAGCGCCTTCTGGACCCGCCGCCCCGGCTGGGGGCGACCCAGCGGGCCGCCACCGCGACGTTCGCCGCCCTCACCCCGCTGATCCCGCTGCTGATCACCCTGGCCCCCGGCCTGGCCGCGTAGCGGCCGGGCGGTCGGCGGCTGCCGCGGCTGCCGCGTCTGCCGCGTCTGCCGCGTCTGCCGCGTCTGCCGCGTCTGCCGCGTCTGCCGCGTCTGCCGCAAGTCTTGACGTGCCTCCGACAACGGTGCATTGATGTGCCCAGGCCCCCGACAGGAAACGCCGACCACTCCGGCCGCGAGTGGGAGCGCTCCCACGATCATCCGCGGGCCTCCGTCCTCTCGCTCCGCATACACAAGAAGGGACCTTGGACATGCGGAACACGCGGAACAGCACAGCTCTACGGGCGCTCCTGTCCGCTCTCGCCCTCACCGCCGCCCTGCTCACCGCGGTGGTCGCGCACCCGGGCGCCACCGCCGCTGCGGCGGCCGACCCCGTACGGATCATGCCGCTCGGCGACTCGATCACCGGATCGCCCGGCTGCTGGCGGTCCGTGCTCTGGAACCGCCTCCAGGACTCCGGCCACACCTCGATCGACTTCGTCGGCACCCTCGGCCCGCAGGGCTGCGGGCAGCCGCACGACGGGGACAACGAGGGCCACGGCGGTTTCCTCGCGACCAATGTGGCCGCGCAGAACCAGCTTCCCGGCTGGCTGGACGCAACTCGCCCGGACATCGTTGTCATGCACTTCGGCACCAATGATGTGTGGAGCAACATCGCGCCCGACCGGATCCTGGCCGCCTTCGACACGCTCGTCGGCCAGATGCGCGTGAGCAACCCCGACATGAAGATTCTCGTCGCTCAGCTCATCCCCATGAACCCGAGCAGCTGCGCCGAGTGCGCCCAGCGCGTGGTGGATCTCAACAGCCGTATCCCCGCGTGGGCCGCCGGGCGGACCACCGCCCGCTCGCCGGTGATCGCCGTGGACCAGTGGACCGGCTTCAGCACGGCCGCCGACACCTACGACGGGGTGCATCCGAACAGCTCCGGTGACAACAAGATCGCGGCCCGCTGGTACCCGGCGCTGGCCTCGCTGCTGACACCCGGTTCACCGGATCCGACGCCCACTCCGACCCCGCCGGGCGGCGCCGGGTGCGGTGCGTCGGTCAGGACCGTGTCCACGTGGCAGGGCGGTTACCAGGCGGAGGCGACGGTGACGAACAACGGGGCCTCCGCGCTGCGCGGTTGGTCCGTCGGGCTGACACTGCCGGACGGTGAGGCGATCACCCAGGTGTGGAACGGGGTGCTGACCACGACCACCGGTGGCGCGACGGTCGGCCATGTGTCCTGGAACGGCGCGCTCGCCTCCGGCGCCTCCACCACGTTCGGCTTCATCGCCACCCGGCCCGGGACCGCCGCTCCGGCCGCGCGGGTCACGGGCTGCACGGCCGGCTGACCCTGGCGCCCGACCATCCTCCGTACCGTCCATCCATCCGGGAGACCCCCATGAGACCGCGACCCCCCACCGGAACGTCCCGGGCCACACTCCTCGGCCTGCTCCTCTCCGTCCTCTCGCTCCTCGCCCTCGGCCTGGCCGCCTCGCCCGCGCAGTCGGCCGTCCGCGCCACCGGTCTGCACATCAGCGGCGGACGGCTGCTGGAGGGCAACGGCAACGACTTCGTCATGCGTGGTGTCAACCACGCCCACACCTGGTACCCGAGCCGTACCACGTCGGCGCTCAGAGACATCAAGGCGCTGGGCGCCAACACCGTCCGGGTGGTGCTCAGCACCGGCGACCAGTGGACCAGGAACGACGCCACCGATGTCGCGAACGTCATCGCGCAGTGCAAGCAGAACAAGCTGATCTGCGTGCTGGAGGCGCATGACACCACCGGTTACGGCGAACAGAGCGCGGCGGTCTCCCTCTCCCGCGCCGCCGACTACTGGATCAGTGTGCAGAGCGCGCTGACCGGCCAGGAGAACTACGTCGTCGTCAACATCGGCAACGAGCCCTACGGCAACACCAATTACGCGGGTTGGACGGCCGACACCAAGGCGGCGATCCAGCGCCTGCGGAACGCCGGTTTCGACCACACCCTGATGGTCGACGGGCCCAACTGGGGCCAGGACTGGGCCTTCACCATGCGGGACAACGCGGCGTCCGTCTTCGCCGCCGACCCCGACCGCAACACCATGTTCTCGATCCACATGTACGGCGTCTTCGACACGGCGGCCGAGGTCTCCTCGTATCTGAACAGCTTCGTCGGCACCGGACTCCCCATCCTGGTCGGCGAGTTCGGCCAGTTGCACTCGGACGGCGACCCGGACGAGGACGCCATCATGTCCACCACCCAGTCCCTCGGCCTCGGCTATCTCGGCTGGTCGTGGAGCGGCAACAGCGGTGGTGTGGAGTATCTCGACATGGCGACCGGCTTCGACCCGAACGCGCTGAGCGCGTGGGGACAGCGCATCTTCCGGGGCGCCAACGGGATCGCCGCCACCGCCAAGCAGGCGACGGTCTACGGCGGTTCGTCCGGCGGGGACACCACGGCGCCCACCACTCCCGGGACGCCGGCTTCCTCGAACGTGACCGCCACCTCGGTCACCCTGTCCTGGGCCGCGTCCACGGACGCGGTGGGAGTGACCGCGTACGACGTGGTACGTGTCAGTGGTGCGGCCGAGACGGCCGCGGCGACCTCCGCCACCCCCTCGGTGACCGTCACGGGGCTCTCCGCCGCGACGGCGTACGACTTCGCCGTCTACGCGCGGGACGCGGCAGGCAACCGGTCGGCGCGGTCGGCGACCGTACGGGTGACCACCGCGCCGGGCGGCGGGACGACGGCCTCCTGCGCGGTCGCCTACACGGTCAGCGGCCAGTGGAGCGGCGGTTTCCAGGGGGAGATCGTGATCCGTAACACCGGGAGCTCCACCGTCAACGGCTGGACGCTCGGCTGGGCCTTCCCGAACGGCCAGCAGATCACCAATCTGTGGGGCGGTACGGCGTCGCAGAGCGGGTCCTCGGTCAGTGTCGCCGCCGCCTCGTACACGGCGGTGATCGCACCGAACTCCTCGGTCGCCGTGGGGTTCACGGCCTCATGGACGGGGAGCAACGGGAAGCCCGCCGCCTTCACGTTGAACGGGTCCCCCTGCACCGTGAGTTGACGGGGGCGCGGGGAGTGCGCGGCGGCCCGCCGCCTCGACCAGCAGCCAGCCGACGGCCGTCATGGCCACGGCGACCGGAGCGGTGACCGGGACCGCGACCAGCACCGCGGAGTGCCCCTCCAGCAGCCCGGCGAAGCCGACGGCCGACAGCCCGAGCACCCCGAACAGGGTGAGTGTGACACCGAGGGCCGCACCCGGGCCGCCCCACCGGGCGGACCCGGCGGCGGGGGCGGCAGCCGTACCGTCGGCAGTGGGGAGCGCCGGGCCCGGCGGGCGTTCCGCGGCGCGGAAGACGGCGACCAGCAGCGCGGTGAGCGCGGCCGCCGCGGCCAGCCGGACCGGGACCTGGGCCCACCAGGTCCCGGTTCCCGGGGCGGGGAAGGGCGCGCCCAGCCCGAGGGCGAGCGCGTACACCCCGAGCATCGCGGTGAGATGCCAGAGGAAGGCGGTCATGGCGATGCCGTTGGCGGCGACGACACCGCGCCACACACGGGGGCGGGCCAGCAGCCGGGCGGCGGGGGCGCGGAGCAGTTCGACGGCGCCGACCAGCCAGACGCCGTGGCACAGGAGCGCGAAGGTCGGCGGGGCCATGTTGCTGATCTTCTCGCCCGGCATGCCCACCATGGAGAGCGGATACGGTCCGAGGGCGACCAGCGCGGTGGCGGCGGCCAGCCCGGTCGTCGCCAGCGCGGCCGGGAGCCGGGGTGTACGCAGCCGGCCGTCCGCGCGGAGGAAGCCGAGCTGGTGGACGGCGAGCCAGACGAACGCGAAGTTCAGGAACGGGACGTAGGGCACCCCAAGGGCGAAGCGCAGCAGGTCGACGGTGGCCGCGGCGGCGGTGAGCGCGCCGAACGCGGCCCAGCCGTACCGCTCATGGAGCTTCAGCAGCGGCGGGGTGAGCGCCACCATCGCCAGGTAGATCCCGATGAACCAGAGCGGCTGGGCGACGAGCCGTGCCGCGATATTCGCCAACTGGCTCTCCGGCGCGATGAGTTGCAGCGCGAGCGCGGACGTGCCCCAGACGGCGACAAAGAGCATGACCGGCCGCAGCAGCCGCCGCAGCCGGACCCGCAGGAAGGCCGCGTACACGCCCCGGCCGTCGAGTCGGCGGTGCAGTGAGCGGTAGGACAGGGCGTGCGAGAAGCCGCCGACGAAGAAGAAGACGGGCATGATCTGGAGCAGCCAGGTCAGGATCTGCAACGAGGGTACGACCGCCAGCAGGTTGCCGGCCTCCGCGCGGCCGTCCGCGTCGACGGTCACGGCCGCCATCAGCCAGTGGCCGAGCACGACGGTGCCCAGCGAGGCCACGCGCAGCAGGTCGATGTACCGGTCCCGTCCCGCGGGGGTCGCGGCCGCGAGCACCCGTGGATCGAGGGCCCCCGCGCCGGGGACCCGGGGGCCGGGTACGCGTGTGTTCGGCTTCATGGTGTCAGCCTGGCGGCCGGGAGGCCGGAGGGCCACGCGCCGGGTACTCAACTCCGGTGCCGGGTGGCTGAGTACGCGTACTCACCGGCGACGACGAGGGACGGAGACAGAGCCGCGCCCGGGGAACGGTGTGTCCGTTCCC